>CAYMQR010000005.1:0-30625 GCA_964392195.1 uncultured bacterium
GGGTCCGCTACGTGGGCGGCGACGTCGCGCGCGCGGCGCGGGAGGTGCTGGCGGCGCTCGCGGCGGCGGACGTGGTCCTCGTCGCTCCCAGCAACCCGGTGAGCTCGATCGCGCCGATCCTCGCCGTGCCGGGGATCCGCAGGGCGCTGGAGGGGAGCGCGCGTCCGGTGGTCGGGCTGAGTGGCATTCGCGCCGGTGCGCCGTTTCGCGGCGACGCCGACCGGTTCATGAGCGGCCTCGGCGCCGAGGTCTCGGCGCTCGGGGTCGCCCACCTTTACAGGAGCTGGATCGACGGGCTGGTGATCGACGACGCCGACGCGGCTCTCGCGCCCGAGATCGAGGCGCTCGGCGTGCGGGTCCTCACCGGCGAGACCGCGCTCGAGCCGGTTGAGCGGGGCGTGACGGTCGTCGAGCGCTGCATCGAGCTCGCGGCGCGCGTCTCTCGATAGGTCGGCGGGTCGCCGGCACGAGGCCGGCCGGTCCGCGGTCGAGGGACGTCGGCCACCCTCGGCTGGTCCCGCCGCGATGTGATACCCCGTCCCGCGCGATGAACACGGTGCTGATCCCGATCAAGGGCCTCCACGCCGCGAAGAGCCGGCTCGCGCCCGCGCTCGACGAGGCGCAGCGGGCGCGGCTCGTGCTGGTGCTCGCGGAGCGGGTGATCTGCGCGGCGGCTGCTGCGCGCGGCGTCGATCGGGTGCTGGTGGTGTCGAAAGACGAGCGGATCCTAGAGCTCTCGGGAGCGCTGGGGGCGGTCGCGGTGCGAGAGCGTGGCGGCGTCGCCGAGGCGGACGCGCTCAACGCGGCGCTCGAGGACGGTCGCCGAGGTGCGCATGGGGTCGGCTCGACCCAGCTCGCCGTGGTCGTCGCCGATCTCCCGACCGTCGAGCCCGAGGACGTTGCGGCGGTGTTCGACGCGCTCGCCGCCGGCGCGGACGTGGTCCTCGCCCGGGCGCGCGACGGAGAGGGGCTCGGCGCCCTCGGACTGCGGTCCGTCGACGCGCTGCCGTTCCGCTTCGGCGATGGGCATGCGTTCCGCCATCACGCGACCGCGGCGGAGCAGCTCGGGTTGAGCGCCGTGGTGCTGGATCGCCCGGGGCTCGCCATCGACGTCGACACCGCGGACGACCTCGCCGCGTGCCGCGCGTCGCTGCCGATGGGCTGGGAGCGGATTCGCATCGACCAGCCGCGCGGCGGGCTCGGGGCGTCGGTGCGATGACGAGCGCGAGCCGCTCGCGCTCGGTCACGCTCACCGCGGTGCGGGGCATCGGCCCGGTCCGGCCCGGGGCCGACCTGGCGGCGATGGTCGCCAGCGGGCTCGAGCGTTCCGGGATCGCCGTGGCACGCGGCGACATCCTGGTGGTGTGCCAGAAGGTGGTCTCGAAGGCCGAGGGCCGCGTGGTCGCGCTCACCTCGGTCCGCCCCGGCGACCTGGCGCGGCGGATCGCCGAGCGGCACGGCAAGGATCCGCGCTTCATCGAGATGGTGTTACGCGAGACCCGCCGGATCGTACGCATGAACGACCACGTGCTGGTGTGCGAGACGCACCACGGGTTCGTGTGCGCGAACGCCGGCGTCGACTCCTCCAACCCGTGGAGGCGGGGCACGGTGACGCTCCTGCCTGTCGACCCGGACCGTTCGGCGGCGGAGCTGCGCACGGCGCTCGGACGCCACATCGGCGTGAAGCCGGCGGTGGTCGTCACCGACACCTTCGGGCGTCCGTTCCGCGAGGGGCAGGTGGACGTGGCGATCGGCGTCGCCGGGATGCGCGCCTGGCGGTCGCTTTCCGGTGAGACGGACTGGACCGGCCGCGCGCTCCACGCGAGCGCACCGGCAGACGCCGACATGGTCGCCGCCGCCGCCGGCCTCGTGGTTCGCAAGGACGGTGGCGAACCCGTGGTGCACGTGACGGGCTTTCCGTACGCCCGAGGCTCCGGCAAGGCTCGCGATCTCGTGCGAGCGCAGGGGATGGATCTGTTCCGGTGAGCGAGGGCTCGGGAGCGAGAACGCCGTGGGCTCTCGGCCCACGGCGTCCGGACTCGCGCGCCGGGCTGGCGCCCCGGCTTGGCTCAGGCGATCTTGAGGGCCTTCGCGCCGGCGGGCTTCTGCCGCTCGAGCGTGGCCTTGTTGCGGCTGCCGGCGGGCCGACCCCGGCGCGGAGTGAACGGCATGTGGATCGTCGGGGTGCCCTTCGGCGCGTCGATCAATCCCTTCTCGATCGAGTAGTGCACGAGGTGCGCGAGGCGGTGGAGGTGCAGCTTCTCCATGATGCGGGCGCGATGGATCTCGACGGTCTTGACGCTGATGCCGAGGAGCTCGGCGACGTCCTGGTTGCGATTGCCGAGCACCAGCAGCTTGAGGACCTCGCGCTCGCGTGGGCTCAGCGTGTCGAAGCGGCTCTCCGCGGCCGGCCCCTCGTCGCGACTGGAGGTGCGAACCAGCGTGGCGGGGAGCGACTTGTGGAGGTACACCTTCTTCCCTGTGATCGCGGTGTTCAGGGCGTCGCGGAGCTCGCTGAGGGTGGCGTCCTTAACGACGACGCCGCTTGCACCGGCCTCGACTGCGTCGAGGACGAGGTTCTCGCGGGTGTTGCGGGTCAGCAGGACCACCACGGTCGACGGCGACGCCTTGCGGACCTGCCGGGTGAGCACCGCGCCGTTCCAGTACGGCAGGTCCATCTCGCTCAGGAGAATGTCGGCCTGCGTGCGCTTCACGACCTCTGCGGCCGCGGGGCCGTTATCGGCCTCGCCGACGACCGAGAGGCCGGGGAGGTCCGCGAGCACGAGCTTGAGGCCGTCGCGGAACAGGCGTTCGTGGTCGGCGAGGACGATTCGCTTGATATCCGTGTTGTTGTTCATGCGAGGCAGCGTATCGTGCGTGTGCTCTATACGCAATCATCCTGAGCCACGGACGAAACGAAGCCGCGATCGGGCGATGTGTCCGACGCGGCGCGTGCTCGGCGGGTTGTCCGCGTGCCGGTGAAATCCGAACGAAGTGCCCATTTTCATGGTGGATCCTCGGTGAACGACCGTGCGATTCCCGACCGGAATCGCCCCCGTCTTCGGGGCGTGATCGCAGCCCTGGTGGGGGCGGCGCCGGTATTCTTTGCGATTCTCGCCGCCCTCGGCTGGGGCACGCCGCTGGCGCTGGAGGCGTTCGCTGCGTGGGTGGCGCGGGGAGCGCCGCTGGATCAGCCCGCCGTGCTCGTCCGCGCCGTTCGGGTCGCAGACGCGCGGGATTGGCGAGCGACCGAGCGCAGCGACGTGCGGATCCGGGACGGTCGGGTCGTGCTCGTGGCACCGGCGGGGTCGATCGCCGCGGAGCCCGAGGAGCGGGTGCTCGACGGCGGTGGCCGAACCCTGACCGCGGGACTCGTCGACGTCCGCTCGGAGATCGTGTTCCGGGATCCCCTGCGTCGGGCGTTACCTCCCCGGTCCGTGCGCGACAGCCTGCGCGCCCAGGTCCGGTCGGGGGTCACTGCGGTTCGCGACCTGGGCTCGCCGCTCCCGGCGGCGAGATGCTTGCGCGATGCGCTGGGGGTGCGACTGCTCGGTCCGGCGGCGACGCTCGGTGGACCGTGGCTGACGCTGGAGCCAGGCGTCGACCTCGCGGTCGATCCGTACCGCGCGAAGCTCGAGGAGTGGCCCGTGGGCTCTTCGGGGGATGTCGTCCGCGCGATCGACGAGATCGCGAGCCGCGGTGGACGATGGCTCGCCGTCCGCCCGCCCGCGAGCCTCGACCTGCCCGGGGCTCGGGAACGGCTCGACGAGATCGCCCGCGGCGCTGCTGCGCGCGGGCTCGGTCTCGCCGTTCACGTCGTGAACGAGGACGCGCTGCGCTGGGCGCTCTCGGTCCGTGCGCGCTCGCTCGAAGGCCTGGCGGCCTACCCGGGCGAGCTCTCGCCCGCGCTCGTCGACGAGCTCGCGCGCTCGGGGGCCGTGGTGGTTCCCCTCGCGCACCTGACGCGCGTGAGGGAGGTTGGCTCGACCGGTGACTACGAGCTCGACAGGCAGACGCGGTGGATCGGCCGCGCGTCCTGGTGGGGGGGGCTGGCGCGGCTCGATCGGAGCATCCGGGCCCGCCATGGAGACGTGAGCGAGCGCGAGCGGGCGCGAGCGAGGCTCGAGACGTTCCGCGCCAACCTTTCCCGCCTCGTCGCCGCCGGTGTCCCGATCGCCCTCGGAACAGGCTCGCCGAGCGCCTTCGCGTTTCCGGAACGTCCGGGAGACGAGATCGGTGAGCTGGCGAATGCGGGGCTCGTCGGCCCCGCGCTCGCGGACGCGTGCATCACGGCGGGCGCGGAGCTCGTCGGCGAGCGCAAGGGCGCCGGCGTGGTGGCGGCCGGTGGGCCCGCGGACCTCGTGATGTGGGACTGCGACCCGATCGCGGACGCGCGGTGCTACGAGCGTCCACGCTGGGTCGTGGCCGCGGGCCGAGTCGTCGAGGGCCGGCCGACGGCGCCCGCACGCCCGTTCCTGTGAGCGGCGTCCTCGGCGGCTCAGAAGCGGAAGCGCACCTCGGCCGGGGCGCAGTCGGGCCGGCCTTCCAGGATCACCTTGACGTGCCACGGGTTGAAGTCACGGAACGACTGCCAGACGCTGCGCGGGAAGGGACCGAACTCCTGGCGATTGCCGGTCAACGGCATCCGCCCGACCGTGTGGAACCGTCCCTCGCCGAGCTCGTAGTCGAGCACGTAGCGAGCGTCCGGGCTGCCCGACCAGCGCGCCGGTACTGTCCCTCCGTGATCGTCGAAGGCGATCGTCGCACCGTCGACGGGCTGTTCGATCACGGGGCACGCAGTGCGGTTGGCGTCGACCGGGGTGGTCGCGGCCGGGTCCGTGGCGCATTGGCCCAGCACGAACCCGGGATCCCACTTCGCCAGGTAGCGGGTGAGCTCGGTTCGCAGCTCGGCCGCCTTCGCCGATTCCGATGCCGCGAGATCGGTGATTTCGCCAGGGTCGGCGCGCGTGTGGAACAGGCGCGCCTCCGACTCGCCGCAGCCCACCACCAGCTTCCAGCCATCGAGACGGATCCCCGCGAGCCGTTCCCCGGAGCGGGCGGGTGGTGTCTGGTAGCCGGCGATGGCGCTCTCGAGGATCGCGGGAGCGCTGGGCAGTTGCTCGCCACGGATCGCGGGCAGGAGGCTCCGTCCGTCGAGGCCATCCGGTGTGTGGAGGCCGAGCGCGTCGAGCACTGTGGGCAGCACGTCGGCGCCACGGGCGGGTTCGGCGATCCGCGATCCGCCGTGCTGGCCGCCGGGAAAGCGGATCAGCAGCGGGATCCGCACGAGCTCCTCGTGGAGCGAGGCGCTCAAGGTCGTCGAGGCGTGTCCGACCCAGCCGTGGTCGAAGAGCTCCTCGCCGTGGTCCGCGCTGATCACGACGAGCGAACGATCGAGGAGGCCGCGGGCTTCGAGGTCGGCGACGAACCGGCCGAACCAATCGTCCATGGTGCGGATCTCGCCATCGTAGAGCTGGATCACGACGTCGCGATCGCCCGGGAGCGAGAACGGGACGCTGCCGTGCGGCACGATCACGTCGCTGCGAACCGCGGTCAGCCCGGCGGACTCGCGCTCCCCCGCCGGCCGCGCGTCCGGCCACACGGCCTCGAGCGTGGCGCGCGAGGGCTGGTACGGAAGGTGGACGTATCGGTAGTGGTACCAGAGGAAGAAGGGCTCGTCGGCGCCGTGATCGAGCCAGCGGGTGGCTTCGTCCGAGCCGGAGGCCTCGTCGAAGAACTGCTTGAGCGGCGGCCCGAAGCCGAGGTTCATGTAGTTCGGGATCGAGGTCAGGTAGACGAGGTTGGGGACGTGGTAGCCCGCCGCCGCGAGAAGTGTGGCCATCGTCGCCGTGCCGGCCGGCGCGCTCGCCGCGGGTCCGGTCACGCCGTGCCGCACCGCGAAGAGCCCGGTCAGCAGCGTGACGAGCCCCGGGCTGGTCCAGCCGCTCGACGCGACGGTGTCCTCGAAGACCACCGCCGAGCGCGCGAAGTGATCGAGGTTGGGGCTGGTGGGGCGGCGGTAGCCGTAGACGCCGAGGTGGTCCGGCCTCAACGTGTCGATCGTCAGCAGGATGACGTTTGGCCGGCCCGCGGGCGGACCGGACGGCGCGGGCGGTCGCGCTTCCAACACCGCCCACGTCGCGACCAGCGCCGACGTGACGGCGACGAGCGCCAGCGCGGCGGCGGCCCTCCGGCTCATGTCTCGGCGATCGGCCGGTGCGCAGTCAGCGCGGCCGACTGACCGGGTGCGCGTCGTCGGACGGAACGTCGATCGGCGCGGGAAGGACGGTCGTCGACCCGCTTCGTACCAGGACCGAGCTGACGTCGGGTGCCGTCGTGAATCGCTGCGGGATCGCATCGATCCCGCTCAGGCCCGGCAGCGGGATCGACTCGGTGGAGACGAAGCGCAGCCGCGCACCGTCGTCGTGCAACTCGCTCAGGAAGAGGCCGTTCATGGTGCGGAGGTCGCCACTGCGTCTCATCCGGTAGCCGCCTCGGTAGGCGAGTACGGCGAACAGCCGATCGCCTGCCCGGAACGCGCTCCTGAGTGTGACGGAGAAGCGGACGGTCTCCGCGGATTCGGCCGAAACGCGCGCCTGCTCGAGGTGCTCGGCCTTGCTCTGCCCGCTGGGGCCGCGGAACTCCTCGTCGAAGAAGGGTGCGATGTCGTCTGGTCGGCCCGAGCCCGATGCCCGAGCGAAGTCCGCGGCGAAGCTCGCCACCCTGACGTGCTCGCTCGAGCCGTCCGGCAACGGCGAAGCGTCGGGCGGAAGTGAGAGCGGGACGATGAGTCGTGGTGTGGCGCCGTCTGGTGCGACGATCACCGCCAGCCGGTAGCGTCCGGGTGCCAGACCGTCACTCCGGAACCCGCGTCCCCAGCCCTCGATCACGTGGTCCGCCCCGGCGGTCGTCGAGGGACGGGCGGACGTCAGGACGACGCGATACCGCTCGGCGCCCGATACCACCCCCGAGACGGAGCCGGTCGCCGCCGCGGGAGACTTGACGGGGACGGTGCCATCCACCACCCCGGCGCCGAGCGCGATCGACGCGAAGAGCAACGAGCCCGCCAGGGCGCGAACGTCGAGGGGGTGATTCGGCGTCATCCGCTGCGTCGTGGCTCGCGAGCGCCCTGCGGGGGAATGGACGCGGCGAGACCTTACCACAGCGCCACGGTGACCCGCCGAGGCGCGCCGGGACCGCATTTCGCCCTCGATTCGACCGTGTTTTTCCTTGACACGACAATGCGGCAGCCCTAGGATGCCGCCGAAATCTTGGAAATCCAGTGGTTTATCCAGAAATCTGGAGAGCCCGATCGAAGCTTTCGTGCGGTCCCGCCGGGATCGCTGGGCCGATAGGGCACGACAAGGGGGAGCAATGAGGGACGGCGTGCGAGGCGCACTTTCCGTTCTCCTGGTGGGTGCCGTGTGGTCGACCGCGTCTTCGCCGGTGGCTGTCCGGGCGGAGGATGCGGGCGAGGCTGCGCCACACGAGGCGGTGTCGGAGTCCCCGGCGCCAGTCGCCGAGACCTCGGGCTCGGCCGCGATGCAGCCGGTGTACGTGGTGAAGGAAGGGGACACCCTTTCCGGGCTTGCGCAGCGCTGTCTCGGCGACGGCAACCGCTGGCACGAGATCCATCACAAGAACCCGCAGGTCAAGAACCCGCACTGGATCTATCCGGGCGACGAGTTGCTGCTGGACTGCCCGCCCACCGACGGGTCCACGACGGCGGTAGCTGCGGCTCCAGCCGCTGAGCCCGAGGCCGCGCCGGCCACCACGGAGACGGCATCGGCCGGTGCGGACTCCGCCGGGGCCGCGAAGCCCCTCGTGCAGCCGGGGCCTGGCGGCACGGCGTTCCGGGTGACCGAGTCGCAATACGCGTACGTCACCCCGCGGCGCGAGCTGCCGGTGGCCGTGATCGCCGGCAACATCGATGGGCTCGCGCATTTCGGTCAGAGTCAGCGCGTGTACCTGAACGAAGGGAAGAACTCCGAGTTCCAGGTCGGCGACCGCTTCTCGATCTACCGCGACGCGGAGCTGGTGGTGCATCCGGTGAGCGGCGCCGTGCTCGGGTACATGACCCGCATCCTGGGCGACCTCGTCATCGAGGAAGTCTCGGAGCAGAGCTCGATCGGCCGGATCATGCAGGCCTTCGATCCCATCTCCCCGGGCGATGCTCTGGCGCCTTACATCGACGTCAACGCATCGGTGGCGCCGGTCGACAGCGAGCGCGCGCTCACTGGCGTCATCGTCGGCTCGCCGGCGGTGGACACGGATCTCGTCGAGCGCCGGAGCTTCTTCCTGGACAAGGGGAAGAAGGACGGCGTGAAGCCCGGGAACGTGGTGGGCATCTACCGGACGGGCGTCGTCACGGCCGACCCGGTAACGGGGCACGAACTCGCGTTGCCGCGTGAGCTGATCGGCAAGGCAATCGTGTTCCGCGTCGAGGAAGAGACCGCGTCTGCGTGGGTGTTCGCGAGCAGCCGGAACCTCCGGCTCGGTGACCAGGTCAGCTTCGAGTAACCGCTGAGCCGCGGCGGACCGGTGACGGTCCGCCGCGAGCGCCGAAGGGCCCCGCGACGGCGTCGGGGGGCCCTTCGTGTTTGGACCGGCCCGGGGCGGGGGCGGGCGGAGCGCGCTTCCCCAGCGCCCGAACGAAGCCGCTCAGGCGCGGGGGCTCAGCACTCCGAATAGCCGCACGAGAAGCACTTGAAGCAGCCGTCCACGTTGGCGGCCGTCGCGTTACCGCAGTCGGGGCACACCTGCATGAACGCACCGCCCGAAGCCGAGCTGCTGCGGGCGCGGCCCTCTCCGCTGCCGAGAGCCGCCTGCGCCGACTCCGGGGACGCGGTCCCGGACGCGACCGCCATCGGTCGAGACTGGTCGAGGTGCTCGAGCAGCTTCTCGAGGCAGCGACCAATGCCGTCGGGCACGCTACGTACCCGGTCAGGCCCGAAGCCGACCGAGCGGCTGGTCGCGATGCCGCGGATCTGCTCGATGGCGAGCTCCAGCCGCGTGCGAGACGGGATTTCCACGTTTAGCCGCAGCAGCAAGCTGATCAGGCGACCCATCGCGTCGGTGTCCGCGTCGGTGTCGCTGCCCGCCTTCGACAGCGTCACGAAGACGTCGAAGGGAGAGCTGGTGCCGGGCTCGGTGTTGAGCGTGACGTGGACCCGGCCGATCGGCGTCTGGACCGAATGGGTGAATCCCTGGCGCGGCACCGGCGGCAGCCGCTTGACCGGCTCGATCACGGCCGGCTTGGCCGGGGGCTGCGGCGTGGCCGCCACCGCGGTGGGCTCCGCTTCCGGCAGCTTCACCAGCACCTGCTCCTCGCGCGACCGGTCGCGGTACACCGTGCCGCCCTTGCACCCGAGCTCGTAGAGCTTGCGGTAGAAGGTCTTCACGTCCTCGACCGAGAAGTCGTGGGGCAGGTTGCACGTCTTGGAGATCGCGGAGTCGACGTACTTCTGGGCGGTCGCCATCACCTCGACGTGGTCGAGGGGGCTCAGGTCCTCGGTGGTGCGGAACTGACCGGGCAGCTCCGTCGTGGTCGGAGCGAGGCCCATCTCGCGGCAATAGTCGGTGACGACTGCCTCGTTCACGAGGTGAGAGCCGAGCCGTCCGCGCCGTTCGAACTGGAACATGAAGAAGGGCTCGATGCCGGTGCTGGTCGCCATCATCGTGCCGGTGGTGCCCGTCGGCGCGACGGTGAGCAAGGTGACGTTGCGCACTCCGTGATTGCGGATCCGGTCGCGCAGGCGCTCGGGCAGGTTGCGGGTGAAGTCGCTCTCGAGGAACTTGTCTGCCACGAAGCGCTGGAACGGGCCCTTGATCCGAGCGAGCTCCACCGATTCGTCGAGGGCCGAGTCACGGATGGTCTCGAACACCTTGTCGACGACCGCCAGACCGAGTCGCGAGCCGTAGGGGACGCCGATCTTCACCAGCAACTCGGCGAGCCCCATCACGCCTAGCCCGACGCGGCGCTCGGTCTTCTGCTGACGCTCGTTCTCGACGAAGAAGTACGTCGTCGAATCGATCACGTTGTCCAGGAAGTGGATGCCGGTCTGTGTCATGCGGCGCAGCTTGTCGAAGTCGACCCGCTCGACCGCGCGCTCGATGGCCTCGGCCTTGGCGCGGGCGGGACCGTTCGCACCGCCGGAGTTCGCGTCGAGCGCGTCATCGCCGAGCGTCGGCCAGAACTGGATGCCGTCGGGCGAGGTTCGCACGAACTCGGCGAGGTTGAGCGCGCCGAGGTTGCACACGCCCCACGGTGGAAGCGGCTGCTCGCCGCACGGGTTCGTGCAGCGGATCGGCTGATAGTAGTGGCTGTTCGAGTAGCGGTTGACCCGGTCGACGAAGAACAGACCCGGCTCCGCCGAGGCCCACGCCGACTCGCAGATCTTGTCGTAGAGCGAGCGCGCCTTGACGGTCCGGTAAGTGGTGACCGCCTTGCCGGCGGCCTTCCACGCCTCGAGGTTGCCGTCCCAGATCTGGTCGTAGTCGGGGTCGGTGCGATCCGGGAAGACGAGCGGCCAGTCCGCGTCCTGCTCGACCGCCTGCATGAACGCGTCGGAGATCCCGACCGAGATGTTGGCGTTGTCGAGGACGCCGGCCTTACGCTTGGCCGCGATGAAGCCCTCGATGTCGGGGTGCCAGATGTCCATGATGATCATCAGCGCACCGCGGCGGCTGCCCCCCTGTTCGACCTTGCCGGTGATGAAAGAGTAGAGATCCGCCCACGACACCGCGCCAGAGGAGCGACCGTTGACTCCGACCACCGAGTCGTACCGGGGGCGCAGACTCGAGACGTTGATGCCCACGCCGCCGCCGCGGCTCATGATCTCGAACTGCTGGGCGGCGGTCTCCAGTATCCCCTTCCGCGAGTCCTTCGGGCTCGGGATGACGAAGCAGTTGTAAAACGTCAGGTCACCCGGCGCGCCCGCGCCGGCGAGGATCCGTCCGCCGGGAATGAACGTGCGGTTGGCCAGCGCCTCGTAGAACCGGGCCTCGGCGCGGCGCCGATCGGCGTCGTTGCTCTCGGCTTGTGCGATGGCGCTGGCCACGCGCTTCGCCATGTGGTTCCAGGTCAGCTCGAGCGGCTTGTCGACGTAGTCCATCGACAGCAGCAGCGGCACCGCTTGCGCGTCGTTCCGAGGCCGGACCGCCACCTCGCCCCTCTCCGGATGGACCGCGGCGACGATTCCGATCTCGCGCTGCCGCCACTTCTCGTCTTCGTGGGGGTTCGGGCAGTACACCACCACGTCGCCGACCGCGATGTCGCGCTTGTTCGACGACTTGAGGGCGTACCGATCGAGGAAGATCTTTTCCGCGAGCTCGGTGCGAAAGTCGCCGGCCTCGGGAGTGGGGGTGACGGGAGTCGCGGTGGCGGGCTGACTCTCGACGGTGCCCTTGAGCAGCATGGTCATCGGCAGGACCTTTCCTCGTCGGGATGGGTGACGGTAGTGGTATCGGACCGGGGTGAACGAGTGGGGTGGGACCGGACAGGGCGGAGCGAGGTCGCGCAGGGGCGACGGTGCGTGCCGCGCGCAGGACGGATGCGCGCACGGAAAACCGAGCGCGTTCGCGTGGGTGCGCCGCCGCTTCGAGTCACCGAGGCCCCCTCCGGGCCACGAATATGGCCCGGCGAAAATTCCTCGAAATCCACTAGATGGGGTAGGGTGTGAACCGGATCACCACAAGGCGTAGTGGGCGCGAGAGTACCGACCCCCCCAAACCTTGTCAAGGAATTTCGGGATCCGGGGTGCCGATGCGCGGATCCAGCACGCGATTCGCGATTGACGTCGCTGGGCGGGTGCCCATACCCTCGCGGCCAGCCTGGCGAAGTCGGCGGCACGGCTGGAGAAGCCGCGCTCGAGCGATGTAGGGCGAGGGGGTCGCCCGAGGTGTCCAGACGAGACCCGATCCGATGACTGCGCTGCGGGCATTCGCGACCGCCCTCGTGTGGTGGGCGGTGCTGAGCGCGGTGCATTCCTCGGGTTCCACCGCCGCTGACCTCGCCGTCGCTGCCGTCGTCGCGGGCGCGCTCGGCGGCAGCGCCGTCCACGGAGCGCTGCTCGCCTCGGCGCTCGTTCTCGTCCATGGTGCGGAGCAGTCGTCCCGATGGGCAGCCGTGATGCGCGCGCTCGACGGTCGAGGCGCGTCGGGTCTGGGTGATCAACTCCTCGCGGCCGCGCCAGTCCTCGTTTCCGTCGCGCTGGGGACGGCTGCGGGAGCGGCCGCTCGGCGCGCCTCGGCCGGCGCTGCCGGGATCCGCGCTCGTGTTCCGCCGCCCGAGCGGGCTGGGTGGCTCGCCGGGCTCGTGAAAAGCCGTCCGGATCTCGCGCTCCGGGTTCGCTTGCTCCGCAAGGACTGGGCGGGCGCGGCTCGCCTCGCCGAAGCGATCGGAATGCCGAGGTCGGCCCAGCGTTGGTGGCGGGCGGCCGGTGACCCGGAGCAAGCGCTCCGGGTGGCGGAGACGATGGGTCGCGCGGGTCTCGAACTCGCGGAAGAGCGCAGCCGGTCCGCGCCCCACGCCCAGCCCTCGCCGCAGCTCGAGCTCGGGGATCCGCGCGCGGCGCGCTTCACCATCGATCCGCCGGACGACGATTCGTGAAGCGCATGGCCCATCGAGCAGGCGTGCGCCGTCGGATCGTCCTTGGCGCGGTGATGTTGCTGCTCGCGGGGTTAGCTCATCGGGCCGCGGCCGGCATGTACACCTGGGTCGACGATCAAGGGGATCGCCACCTCGTCGACTCCCGCGAGAAGGTGCCGCCGAAGTACCGGAGCCGGGCCCGCGAGGTGTCCCCGGACGATTCGCGGCCGGCGGCGCCCTCGACGCGCGGCACGGAATCGGCGCCCGAGCCGCGAGCGCCCAGAGCGGGGAGCGGCCGCACCTCCGAGGACGTCGTCCGCGATGGTTCTCCGCGAGGGCGTACGTCCGTATCGGAGGCGACGACGGGATGGCTCGACCGGCTGCGGGCGAGGTGGGTCAGCGGCCTTCCGCCCGTGCCATCGGTGCGCGAGCACGTCGCCCGCTGGCTGCCGCGACAAGAAGCGCTCGAGCTGGTCGGGATCGTCGCTGCCGCTGCAGTGCTGGTCCGGGTGGTCGCGGCGGCGGCCGCGTTCCGAGCCGCGCGCCGACTCGCGGGGTTCACGGCGCGATACCGGGCGTTCCTCGGGCGGCGGAGCGGGCGGGGCGACTCCGGCCAGCTCGATCGACTCGAACGAGACCTCCCCGCCGTGCACCGCTGGTGCCGCGGAGCGGTGCTGGGAGTGACCACGATCGGCGCCAGCAGAGAAGTCGGGATGGGGCGCGTGATGGACGAGGGACGGGTCGACGTGGTGTGCGCTTGCCTCACGCGCCCTGAGCTCGTCGGCCAGCATGTGCTCGCCGTGCTCGCCCGGGCCGAGGGCGTTCACCGCCATCGGGCGCGCCGCGCGCTCTCGCTGCTCGGATGTCTGGAGCTCCTCGCTTACTGGCCGCGCTATCTGGTGTGGCGTGGGGCGGACGACGAGGCGGGTGGTGTACGGGTGCTGCTTGCTCTCTACTGGCTGGTGGCCTTGAGCTGCGCGCTCGCGATCTGACCGAACCACGACGCGCGAGCTCGGGACGGGGTCGAATGGCTGAGCTCACGCGCGTGCAGCTCGAAGAGGCGATCCGGGCCGGACGGTCCCTCGAGGGCCAGCGCCTCGACTACCTCAATCTGGATGGAATGCGACTCGACGGAGCGCGGCTGCGCGGAGTGGACCTCGTGCACGCGAGCTTGAGATCCGTGAGCCTGCTCCAGGCCGACCTTCGCGACGCCAACCTCTCCTACGCGACTCTCGACGGCGCCGATCTGACCGGAGCGAACCTCGAGGGCGCGGTCCTGGCGAAGTGCTCGCTCGCCGAGACGGTGCTGCGCCAGGCCAACCTCCGCGACGCGCACCTAGCGGGTGCTTCGCTCTACAAGTGCGACGCCAGGAACGCTTCGGCGCGCGGGATCGTGTTGCGTCGCGCGAACCTGGTCGACGCGGACTGGTCCGGGGCGGACCTGGACGGCGCCGACGTTCGAGGGGCCGACCTAACGGCTGCGCGGCTCCGGCGAGCACAGCTCCGGCGAACGCGGTTCGAAGGCGCCATCGCGGCCGAGGCCGACGTCGCCGGGGCGGCGTTCGATCCGGGCGTCGACTGGCCGCCCCGCGCGGGCGAAGCGCCGCGGAGGTGAGGCCGACGGGTCACGGCTTGCGCGCGATGGCCAGCCAGCCGCGACCGAACGTGGACAGGGTTGGATCGTCGCTGACCCGTGTCTCGAGCGCTGCGACCTGATCCCGGTGGTCGGCACGGCCGAGATCGAGCTGCTCGAGCACGGAGCGCCACGGGCCTTCGAGGACGTGGTGGTGCGATACGAGCTCGAGCGTCTCGAGGCCCGCACTGGACAACATCCGGACCAGCTCGTCGCGATCGAAGTAGCGGACGAAGAGGTCGTCTGGTCGGTGGATGGTGTGCTCGCGCATGGCGCTCGCCAACTCACCAGGGCCGAGATCAGGCACCGCGAGGAGGCCGCCGGGCCACGCTTCGACGCTCACGAATGCCAGGCCGCCCGGCCGGACGAGTCGCGCCAGCTCGCGCGCGCCTCGGAGCGGTTCCTCGAGGTAGCAGAGAACCTCGATCGAGAGAGCGGCGTCGAACGAGTCGCGATCGAGCTTGCCGGCATCGTCTGCCGCCGCGAGGCCGAGCTCGACGTCGATGGCCGTGGTGCCCAGCGCATGGGCCGCGTCGGCGAGCGCCGCTGGACTGGCGTCCGCCAGGGTGACCCGCAACCCTCGCTCCGCGAGCGGGATCGCGAGCCGGCCGGAGCCGCCGCCGAGATCGATGACGCGCGCATCCGGGTCGAGCGTCGCGAGCCACGGATCGATCCGCGCCAGGTAGAGGTCGGCCTCGAGCTTCTTGATCGCATGATTCGGCGCGGATGGATCGAGGAATCGATACCACTCGGGATGTCGCACCCGCTCCCGCGCTTCGCCGGCGGCGTTGTCCGCCTCGCGTCCAGCCACGGAGATCGGGCCGGTGGCGAACGTGTCCCATTCGACGTCCAGCGCACCGTCGTCGGCAAGCTCGACGGCCCGGCATCGCAGGCGGTTGCGCCGGCGCGCGTCGGTTGGCGCGAGGCGACGGAGCAGTGTCGGGGCCGCCAGCGCGAGCAGCGTGGCGTCCTCGGCGGATGCGGACCCCGATCGCACGGGCGCCGCCGTCGGCTGGTGTTTCGGGCGGATCAGCACGATGCGTGGGCCGCTCTGGATTCACCCGGATCCTAGGGGGCAACGCCAGGTGCTGCAACGTCGGTGACGCGGCACCTAGGCCGGCGCGAGGAGCCGCAATGCGCGCGACCACGGCCGAGTTGACTCCCGCGCGCAGCGCCGCGTACGGTGAAGTCCCCGCCGCGTGCCGTTCTCCGCCGCAAGCCTCGGACAAGATGAAGCTTCTGCTGGTCTCTCCGCCACGATTCTATTGGCCCTTCGTCAACGAAGACGACAACTGGCTTCTCCCACAGTCGCTAGCGTGCCTCGGCGGGTATGCCCGCATGAAGGGGCACGAGGTGAAGATCCTCGATTGCCAGCCGGTCCGCATGGGCTGGCAATCGCTCCGGAACGAGATCGAGCGTGACCGCCCCGACGTGATCGCCGTCGGCGAGAACCACGCTCTCTACGCGGGCGAGGCGCTCAAGGTCGTCGAACTCGCGCGACAGGTGGACCGCCGGATCAAGGTCGTGCTCGGCGGTTCGCACTTCTCGAATCTGGTCCGCCAGACCCTCGATCAGGCGGACGTCGACGCGCTCGTGCTGGGCGAAGGCGAGGTCACGCTGACCGAGCTCATGTCGTTCTGGGAGAACGGCGGCGACGATCTCTCGGCCATCGACGGTGTGGCGTTCAAGCGGGACGGCGAGCACGTCCGAACCAAGCCACGCCCGCTCATCCCGGACCTGTCGACGTTGCCGATGCCGGCCTACGACCTGATGCCGATGGAGCACTACGGGAAGGGGAAGTACCTCTTCTCACCCGGCGGCATGACGATGCATCACAGCCGCGGCTGCGTCAGCCGCTGCTCGTTCTGCGGGTGGTGGACGCAGATGGCAGACGTGGATGTCCTCGAGGATGGCAAGATCCACTATCGGCCGCGCTGGCGGAACAAGACGGTCGAGCAGACGGTCGACGAGATCGACGTCGTCTATCACAAGTACGGAAAGCGCTGCCTCGTGTTCGTCGACGAATCGTGGAACATGGATCCACGGTGGAACGAGGCGTTCGCGGAGCAGGTGCTGTCGCGCGACCTGAAGGACCTCCACTGGTTCGCGTTCATGCGCGCCGACGCTCTGGTCCGCGACGAGCGCAAGGGGATCCTCGAGAAGCTGGTGCGCTCCGGGCTCTGCCACCTCTGCATCGGCGTCGAGCGCGCCGAGGACCCCGAGCTCAAGGACTTCGAAAAGGGCTTCTACAACGGGGCGTTGGTCCGCGATGCGTTCCAGATCCTGAAGAACAAGTATCCCGGCGTGTTCCGTCAGGCCACGTTCATCGTCGGGATCCGGGACGAGACCGAGAAGTCGATGATGGCCCAGGTCGACCTGGCGAAGGACCTCAACCTCGACTACCCCGGCTTCCACCCGATCACGCCCATCCCGGGCACCGCGATCTGGGATCAGGCGATCTCGGAAGGCTGGATCGAGGAGGAGGACTTCAACAAGTTCGACTGGATGACTCCGGTCATGCCCTCGAAGTACCTCAGCCGCGACGAGATCTCGTACCTGCTCTACAAGATGAACAAGAAGTACGTGAACGTGTGGTGGCTGCTGAGGGGACTGACGAGCCGCAAGAAGTACAAGCGCCACATGTACGTCTGGTGGGTGATCGTCGCGATGCGCGTGGCCCTCTCCTCGGTGAAGGAGTCGCTCTTCCGCGTGAGGCACGATGCCTACACGGTGCTGCGCAAGCCTGAGTGGTACGACGCGTAGCCGTCCGCCGGACGGCCGTTCAGACGCTGACGACCGGGAACGACCCGACGATCTCCAGGCTCTCGGCGTGCCGCTCCAGCTTGCCGAGCGCCGCCCGCATCGCGTTGCCCTTGGCCGGAGCGTCGATCTCGGCGAAGAACGAATAGGCGTTGAGTCCCGCGTCGAGCGGGTGCGAGTGCAGCCGCGTCAGGTTGAGTCGCTCGCGCGCGAACACTCCGAGCGCACGGTGGAGGGCGCCCGGACGATCGCGGAGAGTGAAGAGGATCGCCGTCTTGGTCGGACGGCGTCTCGAGAGCGCGCGCCGGGCTACGACGAAGAAACGGGTCGCGTTCCCTTCGCGGACGGGGACCTCGTCGATCAGGATCGGCAGGCCCCGCTGTAGCGCCGCGCTCCGGTGCGCGAATGCGACCGAGCTGCGGTCGCGCGCCGCCTGCGCCGCAGCCTCGGCCGTGTTGTGGACCTCGACGACGGCGATGTCGGGTCGCGTGAGGTGCAGCCAGTCGCGAGCGCAGCGGATCGAGTAACGGTGGGTGTAGAGCCGCTCGGCTCGCTCGATCGACGTGTGCCCGACCAGCGAGATCACGATCGGGATCGTGATCTCCTCGACCACGCGGAATCCGCCCTCCCGGTAACCGTCGCTGTGGATGAGGTCGAGGATGTCCACGACCCATCCACCGATCGAGTTCTCGATCGGAACCACGGCAGCGTCGAGCTCGTTGGAGCTGAGGTCGCGGATCAGGTCCGCCATGAACGGATAGGGGAGCGTGGCCGCGCGCTCCGCAGCGAACCGCTTGCCGGCGGCGAAGCTCGAGTAGCTGCCCTCTGCGCCGAAGAACCCGATGCGCAGCGCTGGACGGCCGCGCAGTCGACGAGTCGTCGGCGGTCGGGTGTGTGCAGGGGAAGCGGCGTTCATCTCAGCGTGACCGGGCGAGCGAGCGCCGCGTACCTACCACCCGCCACCCACACCGTCAAAAGCCATCGTCACGGAGGGGTTACGTAGGCACAGGCCACCGCGACCTGCATGAACAGCATGGCGCCGTACATGCGACGCCACGTGACGTGATTGCCCGAAGCATCGATCGCGGTGGGTGATCGCTCGAGGGATCGGACGATCGAGTACCCGACGGCCGCGAGCGCCACTCCCGTTCCGGTGAGGATCCACCGGTCGCCATGCAGCGCGCCGCACCAGGCCCCGACCGGCAGCATCAGGAACGGCCACACGAACGCAGGGCGGATGCGGCGGATCGTGGCGGGGATCCCGTGCTGCACCGGCAGCGTGTCGCAGCCGGAGGCGCGATCCCCCTCGACGTCCGAAAAATCCTTCGTGGACGCGGCGCCGAGCAGGAAGAGCGCCATCACGCCGCCGAGCCACCAAGGGTCCGGAACTCGTGCCGTGGCCAGCGTCGTCCAGCCGGCCACGGTCAGGAGAAGGCCACGCGACGTCGCGATGGTCGCGTTGGCCAGCCACCCGGATCGCTTGAGCCGAAGTGGTGGCACCGAGTAGGCGAGCGTGCAGATGGCGCCGCCGAGCACCGCGAGGAAGCACGCGGTTCCGAGGGTGCGAGCGGCGGCCAGGACGAGGATGTAGCCGCCGACCGAAGCGATGACCGCGGATCGAGGTGATATCCGCCCGGCCGGAATCGGGCGCGACGGCTTGTTGATACGGTCCGCCTCGAGGTCCGTGACCTGGTTCAGCGTGTTGGACGCCGCGTTGAGCGCAGAGGCGATCACGGCGCCGAGGAGGACGCGTCCGGCGATGCCGCCCGTCGCCACGGGTTGCGCGGCGCCACGCGCCACGGCACCCCAGCCCGCCACCGCGCCCGACACCATGCCGATGGCCGGGGCAAGCAGCGTGAAAGGACGTGTCAGCGCGATCCAGTCGTGCGCCGTCGGTGCGGGCGGTGCAGCGCCGGGCGCCGGAGGGGGCCTCGCCGGTAGAGGCGCGCTCAAGCAGTCGCGAGGCGAGGGAGATCGAGGATCACCGCCGCGCCTTTCACCATCTCGGAGAGCTTGATCGAGCGGACCCGCACCAGATGGTGGAAGAGCATCTTCGGGTTCGCATAGAACTTGAGGAGCGCGATTTTCTGGAAGCGGATGAGCTGGTCGTTGGTGAGGGCCGGCGCGATGTAGATCGGCACGTTCTGCTTGGTCGGGTAGCTCGTGAAGCGCTCCCAGATCGTCTCGTCCTCGGCGAACCCGGTCTCGACCCAGTCACCCATCCCGGAGAGGAGCGCGTAGTCGTCGGTTCCCGGATAGGGAACGAACACGGTGAACTTGGCGAAGTCGATCCCGGTCTTGCATGCGAAGTCGATCGTGCTGTTGATCCGTTCCGGCGTGTCGTGTGGCATCCCGATCATGAAGAAGCCGATCACCTGGATGCCAGCCCGCCTGCTCCACCGCGCGGCGTCGCGGGCACGCTCCAGCGAGAAATTCTTCTTGATGCTGTCGAGGACGTGCTCGTCGCCGGTCTCGAAGCCATACATGATGCGCCGGCACCCGGCCTCGGACATGGCCTCGAGCAACTCCGGGTCGACGTTGTCGACGCGCGTCTCGGTGACCCACACGACCTTCTCGTGAAGACCCCGCCTCACCATCTCCTCGCAGAACGCGAGTCCTTCCTTGCGGGTGATGGGAAAGATCGGATCGGTGAACGAGACCTGGCGGTACCCGAACTCTCCATGCAGCCACTCGATCTCGTCGACGAGGCTGCGCGCGCTCCGCACGCGGCGCTTGTGCCCCATGATCTTGAGGCTGCAGAACGTACATGCGTACGGACAGCCGCGTGAGCCGTTGATCAGGGTGCCGGGTTCGTGCACCCTCGCGAACGCGAAGATCCGGTAGCCGTCGGTGGGAAAGAGGTGCCAGGCCGGCCGAGGGAGCGAGTCCATGTCCTGCACGAACGGGCGGGTCGGGGTCCGCACGACCTCGCCGTCGCGCAGGAAGCTGATCCCCTGGACCTCGGCGAGGTCGCCGCCGCGCTCGAGGGTGTTGGCGATCTCGACGGCCGTGACCTCCCCCTCACCGTGGACGACGACGTCGGCGAGCCGCCGCTCGAGGATGGAGCGGTAGAAGATGTCCGCGTGGATGTTGCCCATCACGATCGGCACGCCCGGCAGGATTCGGCGGACCGCTTCGGCGGTGCGGAAGTTGGCGGCTGCGGATGGCGTCACCGCGGAGAGCCCGACCATGTCGGGCTTGACGCGCTTGAGGGTCGCCTCGAGCCGCGAGGCATCGCCGCGATCGGCGACCTGGTCGTAGAAGACGACCTCGTGCCCGCCCGCTTCCAGTGCGCCCGCCACGTAGGCGATCGCGATCGGAGGCATCGGTTCTAGGAACGAGGAGTACGCGCCAGCCGTCGACGACGGCGGGCTGTAGGCATCGATCAGCAGTGCTTTCACGAGTGGCTACCGTTCGGCGGACCCTGCGGCTGCGTTGGCGAGTCGGGGTCGGACGATCCGAGCGGTGTCGCGGGGCGGGTGCCGGCGATTGTCCAACCCCGCAGAAAGCAGTGTCAAGCGCGTGTCCGCGCGTCGGTCGGCGGCGGCGGGGGCGGCATCGGTCGGAGCGGTTCCTGCGTGCGGCTTCGGTCCGACCACCAGTTCTCCCAGCGCATGACGGCGCGGCGTCGCTCGGCTTCCTCGGAGGTCGGGTCGTAACCGAAATCCCGCCCTGTGATCTGGGCGAGAGCGATGAACGCGGACATCCGGATCTCGGGCCGTTCGTCCATGAGGCGGCGGACCAGGTAGGGCACTTGATCGATGTCGAAGCTCTTGGGTGGTTTCAGGACGTTGCCCCAGCGGATCTGCCGCACGTGGCCCTCCTCGAGGGCCTGGAACAGGATCGCGACCGTGTCGGCGTCTCGATGGCGTCCGATCGCCTCCGACGCGATGCGAACGACGCCAGGGTCGGGATCACCGAGCGCGCGAACGTAGCGCTCGAGCTCACGGCGGTCTCCGACCTCTTCCAGCACCTGCATCGCGAAGTACCGGGTGTCCGCCTGCGGATCGTTCAGGATCGGCTCGAGGAACGGGATCACCTCCCGACCGAGGTGCGCGAGCCGCACGACTTCGGCCGGCAGACGCTCGGCCTCTCCGTCGGTCGTCTGGACCATCTGCCGTCGAGCGAGCCGCAGGTTCGACACCAGTGCGCGGGCCTGATCCTCGAGGGTGCTCGCGCGCTTGGGGGCCCTGGCGTGCGCGTCCGCCAACGCCTGCTCGATGGTGGTCGGCGCCTTCGTCTCGCCGGTGGATCCGCCCCGGTCGCATCCCGCCGCGTATCCGCAGACGGCCCACGCCAGGCAGGCCGCGACCAGCGACGCGTGCGGTCCGCGCGGGGTCCTGGCCCGGGTGGTCGGTCGTCGGGTTGCCTTGGTCACGAACGCACCTGGCCGCAGCGGGCGCGCGGCGCCGATCGTCTACCGGATGGCGCGACCGGCTACAAGGGACCCGGCGCTCGACTCGTGCAAACCCTCGTTCCGAAATGGATTCCCGACTCTCGGTGAGCGCCGAGATCGTTTGACTTGGGCGCCCGCGGGGATGTACGACAGGGCACATCTCTCGGCCGGAGGACGGTGTGAAATTGGATCGCTCCGTAGTGGGTCGAGGTCGGGCGTCGACGTGGCTCGTCCTCGCATTGGCCTCGCTCGTGCTCGTCGACTCGGCTCGCGCGTCGTGGATCGAGACAGTCGGCATGGGGTCACGGGCCACGGGTCTCGGCAACGCGTTCATCGGGGTCGCGGACGACCTGTCCGCCAACTACTACAACCCCGCGGGCCTGACGCAGCTCATCGGTGGCCGGGACATGGACACGATGCTGAGCGTCAACGTCACGTCGATCCGCCTGCGGTACCAGGAGCCCGTGTTCAACTCGAGCTCGAACCTCGTGCCCGGGCAGACGATCCACATGGACGACGAGTTCCCCGAGTGGACGCCGACGCCGTTCACTCCCTTCGGGTTCGAGATCGGCGACCGGATCTACGTCGTTCCGTTGCCCATCCAGGTTCCGTTCGCGGGGGCGGCGCAGTTCTCTTCGGATTTCGGAGATGCGCGCTACTCGGCAGCCGAGCTCGGCCTGATCTTCATCAACTGGTCGCCGTCGGTGGCCATTCGCGCCACCAACTGGCTATCGATCGGGCTCGGCTTCGACCTCCAGATCGCGAACGACATCTGGTTCAAGACAGTCATCGGCGACGGCGCGGTGGGGAGGGCTTCCTGCCGGCTGCTCTTCGGGCAACCCGACAACGCGCTGTGCGGGATCGCTTCCACCAAGAACGGTGTCGACGATGGCTACACGCTGATCACGCCGGATCAGGAGATGCCGACGGGTCTCTCCCCCGTCAACGACGTCAACCTCGACTTCCAGACGCCGGGGTTTCGCGTCGGTCTGATGTTCTTCCCGGACGAGCAGCTCAGGATCGGCGTGACGTACCGTAGCAAGATGACGCCCGACCTCGAGGGACGGATCCAGAGCGTTTTCGAGCCGGGAGTCGAAGAGAACCCGGTGTTCAAGCTGCTGGGCTTCGGTGGCGACGTCGAGCGCTACCGGGAGAAGCTTCGGCTCCCGCAGGAAGCGGGAATCGGGGCGAGCTACCGGATCACCGACCAGTGGATGGTGGCGCTCGATGGTGTGTGGGTGAACTGGGCCGACCGTCAGAACGACGTCCTTCGAGTGGGCGGCGACGGGCTTTCGCAGACGGCGATCACGTCGGGGTACAAGCGACTCGTGATCCGGCGCAAGAACTGGAAGGATGTGTACAGCGTGCGCACGGGCATCGAATACCGGCCGATCGAACCACTGCGTCTCGACGTCGGCTTCTGGTGGGACCCGTCGCCCACCCCGGATAGCCTGTGGGATTTCTCCTCGGATCCCGGTGAGCGATACGTCGGGTCGGGAGCGATAGGCTACTACGGGCTCTTCGATGGAACGCTCGACGTCTCGGCGCACATCCAGTGGATCACGATCCAGGAGCGAGACATCCAGGTGGGCGAGAGCTCCAACCTCGGCGGCGCGCAGGAGCTCGTGCTTCCGGACCCCAACGGCCTCGCGGATCCGATCTACGGTCCGAACGACAACTTCTCGGTGCGAAGTGATGGTGACATCGTCACGTTCGGCTTCACGTTCGTGATCCACATGTGAGAGCGCCGAGTCGGTTTCCTGGCGCGCGTACGGAGACCCGGTGGAACGACGCGGGCGGTTGGTTCTGGCGTTGAGCCTGATCGGAGCGCTCAGCACGACCCCGGTCCGGGGCCAGGCGCTCTACCGCTACGTCGACGAACTGGGCGGGGTCCACTTCGTCGATTCGCCCTCCAAGGTGCCGCCCGAGCGGCGCTCGACGGCCGCCGAGGTGACCGGTGATCCGGGCCACGTACCGCTCCAGTCGAGCCCATCGGAACCTCCGGCGGGCGAGCCTCGGTCTCCCGAGAGGGTCGAACGGTCGTCCGACTCGTCCCACGCCGAGCCCGACTCCTGCCGCCTGGTCTTCCGGAACCGCCGCAGCCGGGTGGAGGGAACCAGGACCACCTACAGCGGTGAGGTGGTGAATGCCGGGACGGGGACGGCGCGTGGGGTGGAGGTCGCCTTCGTCGACTACGACGAGGCGGATCGGGTCATGGCGCGCCGGACCGTGACGCCGGTCCCATCGACGCTTGCCAGCCGTCGGGCAGGCGCGTTCACGCTCGAGATGAAGACGGTGGAGCGGACGGCCGCGAAGACACAGGCCCGATTCGCGCGCACGGCGTTCGAGGCCACCTTCGTGCGCTGCGACTGAGCCAGGCCGAGGGATTCGTGGAGCGGATTTCTCGGTGAATACGAGATACGCGAGCCAGCTCGGCCGGGAGCTCCTGAGCGCTGGGCTGATCGACCCGTCGCGATTGGAGCGGGCCGTACGGTGGCAGGAGGAGGAAGGCACGCGCCTCGGCGCGGTCCTCCTCCGCCTCAACTACATCGAGGAGCGTGTATTGCTGGCGTTCCTGTCGCGGCGCCTCGGGGTCGAGCCGGTGATCCTCCGAGAGCAATGGGTCGATCCAGCCGCGACGTCGCTCATCTCGTCGGAGACTGCCCGCCAGACCAACGCGATCCCGTTCGCGCTCGGCGACGACCGTAGCGTGCTGGTCGCGATGACCGATCCCGACAACCTCTACGCGCTCGACGACCTCCGGGCTGCGACCGGCCTGAAGATCGTGCCCCGGCTCGCGAGCGATCCCGCCGTCGCGGAGGCGCTGGATCGGCACTACCCGGAGGCCGAACCGGAGAGCGACCCGGTCGAGGTCGCGCCGCTCCCCGCCACGCGGTTCGAGCAGCCGATGGACACCGGTGAGGTGACCGACCTCGCTTCGCGCCTGGTGGAACGCGCGCTGCCCTGGCTACCTCAGATGCTCAGCAGCTCGACGGACAAGCTCGCTCAGGCGGTGCCGCCCGATCTGCGTCGGCTCGTCATCGCGTTCAAGCATCGCCTCGACGCGACGCCGCGTGCACGGGAGGCCGCACGAGACCTCCTGAAACGACCAGCCGACGTCGATCTGCAGGCCCAGCTCCGGGTGCAGATCCGTCAGTTGCTACGGGTCAACCCGCCATTCGCAGCCGAGGTGCGGACCGCGCTCGCGAGGGACCGGTCGGAGCGCTCGACCGAGCGCTGAGGGAGCTCTCAGCGGAGCGCACGCATCCGATATTCGCGGAACAGTCGCCGTCCGATCGGCCCTGGCGTGCCCCTGCCGACCGGACGTCCGTCCAGCGTCACGATCGCGGCGATCTCCCGGACCGAACCGACCGACAGCAGCTCCCGCGCTCCCGTCAGCTCGGTCCACGGGATCCGCGCCTCCTCGCAAGCGATCCCCCCGCGCCGGGCGATTTCCAGGACGATGCGCCGGGTTACGCTCGGCAGGATCGCGCCGTCGAGAGGTGGCGTGACCAGGATCTTCCCGAGCTGCGCGAAGATCGTGGACGTGGCGCCTTCGAGGACGTGTCCGTCCGGGGAAACGACGATCGCCTCGTCGCAACCCCGCTCGCGAGCCGCGAGGCGGGCGAGCGCCGACCCCAGGTAGCCGATCGACTTCACACTCGCGATCGGGCGATGGACGTCGCCCTCCGCACGGCAGGCCCGAATGGCCTGGATCGAACGGTGGCGGGCCGCTGGACGCGCGTGGATCAGCATCGAGGGAGGCGAGGCGGGCGCTCGATCGATCCCGCCGCCGTCCAAACCGCCCGTCACCGTGATGCGAACCGACGCGTCACCCCGGACGAGGTTGCTGGCGGTGAGCAGTTCCCGGATGGCGCGCTCGAGGGCCGGTCGTTCGATAGCGACATCGAGCCGGAGCCGTTCAGCAGTGGAGCGGAGACGACTCAGGTGAGCCGGGAGTTGAAACGGCCGGCCGTCGTAGCTGCGCAGGGTTTCGAAGAGACCGATACCGTACAGCACGGCCCGGTCGCGCGGGTCGAGCCGCGCTTCGGACGGGCGGACGACCGCCCCGTTCCACCAGACGTAGGGATCGTTCACATCGAGCTCCCGTCGCCAAGCGGGGTCGGACTCCCTGGGGGAGGATCGTCTGACCGCATCGCCTCGCTCAGCGCCATCGAGAATCCCTCGGCCTTTAGCAGCGTCTCGTCCCACTCCCTCGCGGCGATCGAGTCCGCCACGATACCCGCACCGACTCCATGTCGGATGCGGTGCGGCATCACGAGCGCGGTGCGGATGGCGACCGCAAGCTCAAGTTCGCCGCGACAGTCGATGTAGCCGGTCGCGCCCGTGTAGAGGCCGCGCGGCCCGGACTCGAGATCTCGGATCACCTCGCGGGCGCGGATCTTCGGTGCCCCGGTGACGGAGCCACACGGGAAGGTCGCGCGCAAGATTGCCCCCACGGTGATGCCCGATCTGCAGTCCGCCGTCACGGTGGAGACCAGATGGTGGACGGTCCCGAACGTCTCGATCGACATGAGCTCGGGCACCTGCACCGTCCCGGTCCGTGCGACGCGGCCGAGGTCGTTTCGCTCCAGATCCACGATCATGACGTGCTCCGCCATCTCCTTGGGGTCGGCGGCGAGCTCGGACCGCAGGCCGTCGTCCTCGGCGGCACTCGCTCCGCGGCGCCTGGTTCCCTTGATCGGACGCACGGCGATTCGGCCCGCGCGGCTCCGCAAGAACAGCTCGGGCGAGGCTCCGACGATCTGGAAGTCCCCGCAGTCGATGAGGATCTGGTGTGGAGTGGGGTGCCGCGCCGAGATCGCCATCGCGAGTGCGCGTGCGTCGCAGCGGGACGGAGTCTCGATCTGGTGGGACAGGTTGGCCTGATAGATGTCGCCGGCTGCGATGAAGCGCTGGCACTCCTCGACCGCGGCCACGAAACGCTGGCGCGTGTGTTCGGCGGGAGCATCCGCTCGCGGGCGGCCGATCGACGCCGCATGACCCAACTCATCGGCGCATGCGGACCTCGCGAGCGCCCGTCCGTCGAGCGGTGAGCAGCCGAGCTCGCGAGCCAGCTCGGCTGGCGGGGGAAGATCGTCGAGGAACACCTCGACGTCGGTCCCGTCGTCGGGGGTGATCCGTGCACGGCGAGGGAACGCCAGCCAAGCATCCGGGAGCTCGGTCCGGCTCGTGTCCGGGGGATCGAGGAGCTCGTAGCCGAGGTAGCCGACGAGACCGCCTTCGAAAGGCAGCCCCGGGCTTTGCGAGGGACGCAACCGCTCGAGAAGTCGATCGATGAGCTCGAGCGGATCCCCTTCGTGACGAAACCGTCCTGAGCCGCAGGTGAGCTCCGTTCGTCCCCGCGCCGTGCGGAGCGTCAGGAACGGCTGCTGGCAGCTCAGCGTCCAAGATCGCTCTTCGAACGAAGGCAGCGATGGAACCCGCGCCACGACGAAGTTGGCGGCTTCGGCAACCAGCTCGCCGAACGGTTTGGACGATGCGGCGTGGCGCGAGATGCGCAGGCGAGGGGACTTGCGCCGGGTCATCGGGCGAGTGTGGCGGGGGGCTCTCGCGGTCGCAAACGATCGCGGCGTATGGTCGCTTCCAGCCGGGGGCGCACGCGATATACCGTCGATTCCGTCGATTCACGAGGAGATGCACGTGCGCTGGAGCCAGCTACTCATCCCGACCGTTCGCGAAAACCCCGCCGATGCCGAAGTGGTGAGCCACCGGCTGATGATCCGGTCCGGCATGATCCGGAAGCTCGCTGCGGGAATCTACGACTACCTGCCGATCGGCCTGCGGGTCATCCGGAAGGTCGAGGCCATCGTCCGCGAGGAGATGGTGCGGGCGGGCGCCCAGGAGGTCTTGTTGCCCGCCGTTCAGCCGGCCGAGCTGTGGAAGGAGAGCGGCCGCTGGGAGATCTACGGAAAGGAGTTGCTCCGGCTCCGCGATCGCCACGAGCGCGAATTCTGTTTCGGACCAACGCACGAGGAGGTGATCACCGACCTGGTCCGACGCGAGGTGCGGTCCTACAAGGCGCTGCCCATCAATCTGTTCCAGATCCAGACCAAGTTCCGAGACGAGGTTCGTCCCCGCTTCGGGCTCATGCGCGGGCGCGAGTTCCTGATGAAGGACGCGTATTCGTTCGACGCGGACGACGATGGCGCGCGCGCCGCATACGATCGGATGTTCGACGCATACACGCGGATCTTCCGGCGGTGCGGCCTGGACTTTCGAGCCGTGGAGGCCGACACGGGCTCGATCGGCGGTCGCGATTCCCACGAGTTCCACGTGCTAGCCGATTCGGGCGAGGACCTGATCGTGTTCTGCGCCGAGTGCTCGTATGCGGCGAACGTCGAACGGGCCCGGTACGCCATCGCGCCGTTTGCCGATACCACCGAGGCGCGATTCGGTGAGCGGGCCGAGGTGTCCACCGGCGCCGCGAAGACGATCGAGGAGGTTTGTGCCGCACTCGGGCTCGCGCCCGATCGCCTGGCGAAGACGCTCATCCTCGTGGTGGATGGGGCGCCGGTCGCGGCGGTGGTGCGTGGAGATCACGAGCTCAACGAGCCTGCGCTCCGCAGCATGTTGGGCGCCTCGATGCTCGAGATGGCCGACGCCGGTGTTGTGAGGGAGGTGACAGGAGCGTCGGTCGGATTCGCGGGCCCCATCGGACTGACGGTACCGGTCGTCGTGGACGAGGCTCTCCGTGGAACTTCGGGAGTCGCCGTGGGCGCGAATCGCGACGGCTTCCATCTGACCGGGGTCGTTCCCGAGCGTGACTTCCTGGTCACGAGGTGGGGTGCGATCCGCCGGGCCACCGCCGACGACCGCTGCGCTTCGTGTGGGGGGGCACTCGAGTTCAGGCGCGGCATCGAGGTGGGCCACGTGTTTCGCCTCGGCACCAAGTACAGCGATGCGCTCCAGTGCACGTTCCTGGATGCGGACGGCAAGCCGCGTCCGATGGTCATGGGCTGCTACGGGATCGGCGTGGGCCGGACCGCGGCGGCGGCGATCGAGCAGAACCACGACGAGCGGGGGATCAAGTGGCCCGTGGCCCTCGCGCCATTCGAGGTGGCGGTCCTGGCGCTGAACCCGACGCCGGCGGTGTTCGGGGCTGCCGAGAGACTCCACGACGCGTTCGTGGATGCCGGCGTCGAGGTGGTCTTCGACGATCGGTCCGAGCGGGCGGGTGTGAAGTTCACCGATGCGGAGCTGATCGGGTTCCCGTTCGTGGTGGTTGTCGGGGCCAAGGGCCTGGAGACCGGGGAGGTCGAGCTCAAGGACCGACGAGCAGGCACGACCGAGAAGGTCCCGGTCGGCATCGTGGCCGAGCATGTGGCCGCGCTGGTTCGTGAAGCGAAGCGCGTGTGATGGCGAGGGGGCACCGCGGCCGGCCTGGCCGGCCGCAGATGCGGGACGCGACGCGGCCCGGGGACCGGGCAACCCAACCTAGGCATGGTGATACGGAGTGGATCGTCGGGATCCACCCCGTCACCGAGGCGATCGAGTCGGGCAGGCCCATCGCGGTCGTGCACCGGGCCCGCGAAGTCGGCGATGGACGGTTGCAGGCGGTGGTCCGGCTGGCCGAGGAGCGCGGGATCGGAGTCGTTCGAGTCCCGCGCGCACAGCTGGACCGGCTCGGGGGCATCCACAGCCACCAAGGGATCGCTGCTCAGTGCTCACCGGTGCCAATCTGGACACTCGCCGCCGCGCTCGAGGCAACCCAGGGTCAGCGGGACCGGCTGTGGCTGATGCTCGACGGCGTCACGGACGAAGGTAACGCCGGCTCACTGGTCCGCTCTGCCGTTGCGCTCGGTGCATCGGCCGTCCTCTCACCGGCGACCGGGTCGGTCCGGCCGCACGCGGGGCTCCATCGGTGTTCGTCCGGAGCGTTGAGCGCCATCCGGTGGGTCTCGTTGCCCAACCCGGTCGAGGCGCTGGCGCAGTTGCGCCTCGAGGGATTCCGCCTGTTGGGCGCGGTCGTCGAGAACGGCCGGCCACCCTCTCGCGCGGATCGTGTAGGCGACCGCGTTCTCATCCTGGGCTCGGAAGAGCGTGGGTTGCGAGCAGCGGTCGAGGAGCGCCTCGACGGACGGCTGTCGATCTCCACCAGCGCGGCGATGCCTTCCCTGAACGTGTCTGCCGCCGGTGCCATTCTGCTTCACGACCTCCGTGCGCCGAGCCCCGGCCGAGGGCCGCGGGACGATTGAGGTTCCCGGGCCTCGCCTTGACAAGGCGCGGTGCGTCGAATAGACAGAGTCGTTTACCGCGATGGCGAGGGGGGTCGGGCAGCCGACCTGGCTCGTCATTCGAACCGTCCGGGCATGCTGCTAGCCTGGGTTCTCACCCGCAGTACCGGCTCGAGGGGCGATTTCTGGGATCGTGAGCCCAATCGGGCCGACGGGATGATCGTCACCCGGTCGCGCGGAGCTTACCGGGGCACCTGGCTGGCGTAGCTCAATTGGCAGAGCAGCTGATTTGTAATCAGCAGGTTGTGGGTTCGATTCCCGTCGCCAGCTCCAGCGAGCAGCGGTCGCGAGTTCGATGGGCGGGTCGGGCAGGCGAGGGGATGGGTCGGGTGTCATGAAGGGAGCGACGCGAGGACGGGTGCCCGAGCGGCTAAAGGGGACGGGCTGTAAACCCGTTGCCAACTGGCTACGGTGGTTCGAATCCACCCCCGTCCACCAGCGCTTCTGCGGGAATAGCTCAACGGCTAGAGCATCAGCCTTCCAAGCTGAGGGTTGCGGGTTCGAGTCCCGTTTCCCGCTCCAGGCGGAGGTCGTGCCCACGTAGCTCAGGTGGTAGAGCACTTCCTTGGTAAGGAAGAGGTCACGGGTTCGAGTCCCGTCGTGGGCTCCAGGGTCCATCCGCGCCGAATAGGTCAAGGATCCGAGAGTCGAGTTCGAGGAGAAAGTCATGTCGAAGCAGAAGTTCGATCGGAAGCTTCCGCACGTGAACGTGGGGACGATCGGTCACGTGGACCACGGGAAGACGACGTTGACGGCGGCGATCACGAGCGTTCTGGCGAAGAAGGGCTGGGCGCAGTTCGTGGCGTACGACCAGATCGACAAGGCGCCGGAAGAGAAGGCGCGCGGGATCACGATTTCGACGGCGCACGTGGAGTACCAGTCGAAGAACCGGCACTACGCGCACGTGGACTGCCCGGGTCACGCGGACTACGTGAAGAACATGATCACGGGTGCGGCGCAGATGGACGGTGCGATCCTGGTGGTGTCGG
>CAYMQR010000006.1:0-29322 GCA_964392195.1 uncultured bacterium
AGCGTCGAGTGTTGCGGCCGGATCGTTCGGCCAGGGCTGTGGCTCGATGTTGGCGGCGAGCCGGCGCGCCTCGGCTTCGGGCAGCAGCGACGGCGTCGTCGTGCCGGGAATGCCGAGATCGGCGCTCGCGACGATCAGCAGCGGCCGGTCGGCGCGCGCGGCCTGGTCGAGAATGTCGTCGAGTGCTGCGGCACGTCGTTCCCAGTGCGCGCCGGCGGCCCAGCCATTGTCGACCACGACGACGATCGGACCTTCGCCGCGGAGCGCCTCGCTGGCGCGCAGCAGCGGCTGCGCGAGCGCGACGATGACCAGCGCCGCGATCGCAAGACGCAGCAGGATCAGCCACCAGGGCGTGCGATAGGGCGTTTCTTCCTTCGGCGTCAGTCCCAGCAGCAAGCGCAGCGGCGGGAACATCACGCGGCGCGGCGCCGGCGGCGTCAGGCGCAGCAGCCACCAGACCGCCGGCAGCACGACGAGGGCCGCGAGCAGCCACGGTGCCGCGAAGGCGAGCGGGCCCAGACTCATCATGAGCGGGGCCTCAGCATGAGGGGCATCCCGGCAGGCGGCGCTCAGTCATAGGATTCCGCCAGCAACCGGTAGAGCGCGACCAGGGTGAGATGCGGCGGCCGGTCCGTATGCGCGCGCGTGAAGCTCCAGCCGAGCGTGCGCGCGATGTCGGCAAGTCCCTGCTGATGCGCGCGCAGCCTCTGTTCGTATTCCGGGCGCAGCGCTTCGGCGCGCGTCGCGAGCATCTGGCCTTCGCCTTCAAGCCCTTCGAAACGGATGCGTCCGTTGTAGGGCAGGCCTTCTTCGGCCGGATCGAGCACCTGCACGAGATGGCCGGGCCGTCCGCCGTCGGCGAAGGCGCGCACGCGCGCATCGATGGTTTCGAGCGGCGTCAGGAAATCGCCGAGCAGCACGACCGGCGCATGACGCGCCAGCGGCCGCAGCGGCGGCAAACTGTCGTCGGTCGCTTCGATCCGATCGAGTTCGGCCGCGAGGCGATCGAGCGCCGAGGCGCCTGCGACCGGCCGCGAGGCCGTGCCCAGCAATCCGACGCGTTCGCCCGCGCGCAGCAGCATCGCGGCGAGGGCGAGCGTCAGCAGCGTGGCGTGGTCGCGCTTGTCGTGCCGGTTCTCGTCGGACGTAAAGCGCATCGAGGGCGACGCGTCGCGCCAGAGCCATACGGTCTGCGCCGCCGCCCATTCATGCTCGCGCACATAGATGCGATCGGACTTCGCTGTCTGACGCCAGTCGATGCGGTTCGGCGTGTCGCCCGGCTCGTAGCGGCGGAACTGCCAGAAGGTTTCGCCGGTGCCGACGCGGCGTCGTCCGTGGATGCCCTGTTCGACCGTCGCCGCGACCTGGCGCGCCGCGACGAGCAGCGGCGGCAGGCGCGCTGCAAGCGCCTCGGCCCGGGCCCGGCGCTGCGTGATCGCAGGCATCGCTTCGCTCTCGCTTTCAGCCCAGCGGCTGGCAGAGCCGGTCGATGATATCGTCGAGCGTCACCCCGTCGGCGCGCGCGGCGAAATTGAGCGCCATGCGATGGCGCAGCACCGACGGCGCCAGCGCCAGCACGTCTTCCGGCGACGGGGCGAAACGTCCGTCGAGCAGCGCACGCGCACGCACAGCCAGCATCAGCGCCTGGCTCGCGCGCGGACCCGGGCCCCAGGCGACATGGCGGCGCACTTCGTCGATCGCCGTCGTATCGGGCCGTCCGCCGCGCACCAGGGTGAGGATCGCTTCGACGACGCTTTCGCCGACCGGAATGCGCCGCACGAGACGCTGCGCGTCCATCAGTTCGCCGCCGCTCATCACGTTGACGGGCTTCGCTTCCTCGACGCCGGTGGTCGCGAGCAGCATCTGCCGCTCGGCCTCGCTGTCGGGATAGGTGACGTCGACTTCCATCAGGAACCGGTCGAGTTGCGCTTCCGGCAGCGGGTAGGTGCCTTCCTGCTCGATCGGGTTCTGGGTCGCGAGCACCAGGAACGGCGGCTCGAGGATGAAGGTGGTGTCGGAGATCGTGACCTGCCGCTCCTGCATCGCCTCGAGCAGGGCGCTCTGCACCTTGGCGGGCGCGCGGTTGATCTCGTCGGCGAGGATGATGTTGTGGAAGATCGGGCCCTTCTTGATCGTGAACTCGCCGGTCTTGGGCTGGTAGATCTGGGTGCCCAGGATGTCGGCGGGCAACAGGTCGGGCGTGAACTGGATGCGCTGGAAGCTCGCCTGCAAGGTCTTCGCGAGCGCCTTCACCGCGGTGGTCTTGGCGAGGCCGGGGACGCCCTCCACCAGCACGTGGCCGTCGGCGAGCAGGCCGATCAGCAGCCGCTCCACCATCTGGTCCTGGCCGACGATGACCTTGCGGACCTCGGCGAGGATGCGCTCGATGATCGGGCGGCGGGCCGAGATCTCGTTCTGCAGCTCTTCGGGCGTGATCATGCGGGGCGTTCCTTCCGTGTCATCGGGTCGCACCAGGTACGAGAGCGCGCGGCGGCGCGACGAGGTTCACCGCTCGCCGGGCGCGACTCACGGTTGTCGATCGGGACCGGGCAGCGAGTCGGCGCTCGCGCCACCGGCGGGCGCGAGGCGGTCGCGCGCCGCGAGCACGCGCAGGCGCACGAAGGTGGAGACCAGGGTGATGACGATCGAGAGCGTCGCCGAGCCGAGCAGCATCAGCGTGAGGTCGACGCCCAGCGAGCTCGAGTTCGGGTTGTAGCCGGGCCGGATGGCGAGGATCCGTCCTCGTCCCTGGCGGTCCGCCGCGCGCGATTCGGTCATCGTGGAGGACGGGCGTGGGCTCGCGCGGGGGGCGCGGCGAAGCTCCGCTCGGTCTTGCGAGCGTACACCCGCGCGCCGAGAACGGGCAATCTTTTCCCATACCTGCGCCGCGACGCCGGGTCGCGCTCGGCGCTACTCCGGGGACCGACGCTGGGCTACTCTCGGTCGCCCGGCCCACGCCTTCCCGCGACCCGACCCGTGCCGCCCGCCACCACCCGAGCCACCCCCGCGCCCGCCGCCGGCGCGCTCCGGGTGGCCATGGTGATCCAGCGCTTCCGCCCCTATTTCTCGGGCCAGGGCGTGCAGGTGCAGGCGCTCTGCGAGGCGCTCGCCCGGCGTGGGGTCGAGAGCACGATCGTCACCGCGCGCCGGGTCACGGGCGGCCCGCCAGCGGGAGCGAGCGCCCCCGCCCACGAGCGCGGCGACGGCTACGCGGTGGCGCGGCTGCGCTGCGACCTGCCGTGCCTCCCCTTCACCGGCGCGCGCACCCGCTGGTGGACGCCGGTGTTCGGGCTGCGCACCGAGCGCTGGCTCGCGGCGCGGGTGGGCGCGCTCGACCTGGTCCACGTCCACGGGCTCACCGACGGGCTCTACGGCGCGTGGCGGTTCGCGCGCCGCGCGCGCGTGCCGATCGTCCTCGAGATGACGCTCCTCGGCACCGACGATCCGGTGGCGTTCGCCGCCCACCCGCACGCGTTCCAGCGCTGGCGGGAGCGGATCTACCGCGGCTGCGACGGCTACGTGGCGATGTCGGAGGCGCTCGCGGGCCGCTATCGCGAGAGCGGGCTCGACCCCGATCGGCTGCGGGTGATCCCGCAGGGCGTCGACACCCGCCGCTTCGCGCCCGCCGCGGCGGTCGAGCGCGCCGCGCTGCGCGCGCGCCTCGGGCTCGCGGGTGACGGGCCGCTGTGCGTGTTCGTCGGCTCGCTGATCGAGCGCAAGGGGATCGACGTGCTGCTCGCGGCGTGGGCGCGGATCGCCACGAGACAGCCCGGGGCGCGACTGGTGCTGGTGGGGAAGGACGTGTCCGGCGACGATCCCGTCGCGGCGGCGTTCCTGGAGCGCGCGCTCGGCGCCCTCGGCGAGGAGGCGCGCGCACGCGTGGTTCGCGTCGGGCTGCGCGACGACGTGGCCCCCTACCTGCGCGCCGCCGACCTGTTCCTCTTTCCCTCGCGTCGCGAGGGCTTCGGCACCGTGATGATCGAGGCCATGGCGTGCGGGCTGGCGTGCGTGGTCGCCGAGCTACCCGGCATCACCGACACCATCTTCGCCGGCGACGGCAGCCAGGGGTTCGTGGTCGCGCAGGAGGCACCCGACGAGCTCGCCGGGCGCGCGCTCACGCTGCTCGGCTCGACCGAGCTGCGGCGCGCGCTCGGCGCCGCAGCCCGCGAGCGCGCGGTGGCGGCGTTCGACATCGACGCCATCGCGGCGCGCTACGTCGAGTGGTACCGGTGGCTGATCGCGCACCCGCGAGGTGCGGCGTGAGCGCGCCCGGCTCGCCATCGGCGCCGCCGACGCTCGCGCACCGCGTCTCGCAGTCGGTGTTCTGGAACGCGCTGCTGGTGCCGATCGCGTTCGTGCTGAGCACCGTGATGTCGATCGTGATCCGGCGCTCGTTCGGGCTCGGCTCCGGCGTCTACGACGTGGTCAGCGGGCTGGTCGGCTCGGTGCTCCTCTACTCGAGCCTCGGGCTCTCGACCGCGCTCACCAAGTTCCTGCCCGAGCTCGAGGTGACGCGAGGGCGCGCGGCGGTGATCGCGTTCCTGGCGCGCGCCACTGCGGCGCGGGCGGTGGTGCTGGTGGCGGTGCTGGCGCCGCTCAACGTCCTCGCCGACGTCGCCTCCGACCACCTCAACCTCGGCGTGCAGGGGCTGCTCCTGCTGCGCCTCGCGACGGTGATGGTGGTGGCGCGCGCGGTCCTCGACCTCGGCCTGAAGACCCTCAACTCGTTCCTCGCCCAGCGCGAGGTGAACCTCCTCGCCCTCGCCCAGTCGCTCACCGATCCCGCGTTCATCGCGGTCGCGATCGTGAGCGGCCTCGGGATCCCCGGCGTGATCGGCGCGCTGGCGGCGTCGAGCGCTCTCATGGGGCTCGGCGCGGCGTTTCTCGCGGCGCGCATCATCGCGCGGCTGCCGGCCGAGCCGAGCGGCGCCGCGGCGTCCGCCTCGGCCGCCCGCGGCGGCGCCGGGTTCGGCGAGCTGGCGCGCTTCGCGTCGTTCACCTACGTGTACGAGCTCTCGCTCTACTTCGCCGGCCCCGCGTTCGCGTGCCCCGCGCTCTCGGTGGCGCTCGGCGATCCCGGCCAGGTGGCGCTCTTCTCCACCGGCTTCTACGTGGCGTTCAACCTCGTCGGGCTGGTCGTCGCCGGCTTCCGCGGCGTGTACCGGCCGATGTTCGCGCACCTGCGCGCCAGCGGAGATCCCGACAAGCTGCGCGCCGCGTTCGCGGCGGTGACCAAGGCCCAGGTGGTGATGCTGCTGCCGGTCGGCGTGGGCCTCTACATCATGTCGGCGGACTACCTGCCGCTGCTCTACGGCGCGCAGTTCAGCGCCGGGGTGTGGACCACGCGAGTGCTGGTGGCGTTGCTGTTCACCGAGACCGCGTTCAACCTCGGGCTGATCGTGCTCTCGGTCGACGAGCGCTACCGGCCGGTGCTGCTGTCGCAGGGGATCCTGGTGCTCGCCGCGCCGATCTTCCTCGCCGCGGCGCGCTTCGGTGGCGTGGCGGCGGGAGCGGCGGTGCTGGGCGCGGCGCGGGTCGCGGCGGTGGTGAGCGGCTACCTGGTGTGCAGGCGCGAGTACCAGACGCGCTTCCCGTGGGCGTTCACGGCGCGGGTCGCGGGAGCGAGCGCCGTGATGGCGGTGGTACTGATCGCGGCCCGGGCGATCTGGACGACCTCGGTGCTCGAGGCGCTGACGGTGACCGCGCTGGGCGGCACGGTGTTCGCGGTGGCGATGCGGGTGGGACGGGTGATCGGGCCCGAGGAGCGGGCGTTGCTCGAACGCGCGAAGCTTCCCGGCGGGCGCCACCTGGTGCGATGGCTCGCGCCGCAGGCGAGCGGCGCATGACCCACGCACGCCGCGCTCCGCTGCGGATCCTGATGTTCATGCCGGGGCTCTCCCCGGACTCGCTCGGCCTCGGGGTGCACCAGGACTTCGCGGCGGCGGTGCGCGCGCAGGGTCACACGTTCGAGATCCTCACCACCGGCGACGGCGACCGCTTCACCGGCGAGCCGGGCACCCTCCTCACCGCCCACCCGAGCGGCGCCGCGCGCTGGCTCGGCCGGCGGACGGCCCCGCTCAGGCGCACGCCCAACGTCGAGCCGTGGGCGTCGGCGCTGGCGCGCTTCCTCGCGGTGCGCGGCCACGACTTCGACGTGCTGCACGCCGAGGTCGCCTACCCGCACGGCGCCGCCGCGCTGCTCGGCGCGCGCCTCGCCCGCTTCGGCGGGCCGATCGCCGTGACCCCGATGGGTGAGGACGTGCTGGTGCTGCGCGAGGCCCACTACGGGTTCCGCCGCCACCTCGGTCCACGCCGCATGGTGCGGCACGTGCTGCGCGCGAGCGCCGCGGTGCGCTGCATCTCGGGGATCGCCCTCGCGGCGGTCCGCGAGCTCGCGCCGCGCGCGCGCTGCGAGGTGATCCCGCTCAACGTCACGAGCGACACGGTGCGCGCCGCGCGCCTCGAGGCGCCTGCGCGGGACGCCGAGCGGCGCGCCGCGCGGGCGGCGCTGGCGAGCGAGCTCGGCCTCGGCGAGGCACCGTTGGTGCTCGCGCTCGGCAGGCTCCACCCGTTCAAGGGGATCCCGGTTCTGGTCGACGCGATGGCGCGCGTCCGCGCCGACGCGCGGCTGGTGATCGCGGGGCCGTCGCTTCGCGGCAAGGCATTCGCCGACCACGGTCCCGCGGTGGTCGACCGCGCCCACGCGATCGGGCTCGGCGAGCGGGTGCGGTGGATCGGCACCGTGGAGCCGGCGCGCGCGCTCGCGCTGCTCGGCGCCGCCGACGTGCTGGTGGTGCCCTCGACCCTCGAGTCGCTCAACAAGGTGTGCGTCGAGGCCGCGGCGGCGGGGACGCCGTTCGTGGTGACGTCGACCACCGGCATCGCCGAGTACGTGCCGCGGGCGGGCGTGGGCCTGGTGGTGCCGCCCAGGGATCCGGCCACGCTGGCCGCCACCATCGACGAGGTCCTGGGCGGACGGTTCGCCGTCGACGGCGCGGCCCAGCGCGCCTTCGTCGAGCGCTTCGCGCCCGAGCGCATCGCGGCCGAGGTGCTGCGCTTCTACGACGAGAGCCTGCGGCGATGAGCCCGCGCTCGACGCGGCTCGTCCTCGCCGCCGCGGCGGTGGTGTTCGCGGCGCTGGTGGCGGTCCCGTTCGCGAGCTACGGGCTCGAGCGCGGCGACGGCGTGCACCGCATGGGCATGACCGACTGGTACAAGCACCTGGTCGTCACCAACGCGCTGCGCACCGCCCCCACCTTCCCTCCCGCCAACCCGTTCCTCGCCACCGCGGGAGCGGCGCCCTACTACTACGGCTTCCACCTCCTCGCCGCCGGCGCGCTGCGGGTCGCGGGCACCGAGGGCTCGCCGTTTCCGGTGCTGCTGGCGCTCACGCTGCTCACCGCGGCGGCGGTGCCGGTGGTGATCCACGCGGTGGCGCGCGGCCTCGGGTGCTCGCCGCGCGCGGCGGTCGGGGCCGCGCTCGCCGGCACGTTCCTGGGCGGCTTCGACGTGGCGCCGCAGGCCCTGCGCTCGATCGCCGACGTCGTGAAGGCGTGGCCGCTGCCGCGTGGGTTCGCGGCGCTGCGCGCGATCGTGCCGTCGACCCACGTCGACTCGTGGATCCACCACGACCAGCGCCAGTTCAACGCGCCCTACGTGGCGACGATCTGGGCTCCGCAGCACGTCGCGGGTGCCTTGCTCGCGCTGCTGGCGATCCACCTGCTGCGGGCGCGGGACGGCGGCGCGGACGGCGAGCCGCGCCGCGAGCGGCTCGCGCGCACCGCGATCGCGGCGATCCTCCTCGGCGCGCTGCCCGCGATCTCGGCCTACGTGACCGTGGGCCTCGCGGCGGGCGTGGCCGGCGCGGCGCTCGCCGAGTGCGCGCTGCTCCGTCGCGCGCCGTGGCGCACGGCCACGTTCCGCTCGTGGTGCGTGGCGGCGCTGGTGGCGGCGCCGCTCGCGCTGCCGGCGCTCTACTCCCTGCGAGGCGCCGGCGGCGGCGGGCTCGCGCTCCACGTCCCGGCGGCCGGCGACTGGCGAAACGGCGCCCTCTTCACCGCGCTCCTCGGTGACGGCACCCTCGCGCGGCTCCTCGACACGCCGGTGGTGCTGCTCGTCGAATCCGGCGTGATCGGCGTCCTCGCCGCGCTGGAGATGGTGCGCGTGGCGCGGCGGCGAGACGGCGCGGGCGAGGCCGCCCACGTGGCGCGCGTCCAGGCGCTCGGCGTGATCGCGGCGATCGTGGCGCTCACCACGGTCGTGCGCCCGCCCGAGGGCCCGAACAACCTCTACGCGCGGCCGATGCTGGTGGTTTGGGGGCTCGCGGCGCCGCTCGCCGCGCTCGCGTTCGAGCGCCTCGGCGAGGCGCGCCGGCTGCGCCGCTGGGTGCTCGGCGCGGCGCTCGTGTGCGCCGCCTACCTGCCCTACGCCGCCGCGGGCGCCACCCTCGAGGGCGCGCTCTTCTGGGCGGCGCCGCGCGCGCTGGTCGAGATCTGCCGCGAGGCGAACCAGCGCACCGCGCCTGCCACGCTGGTGGCGATCGAGCCGGCGGTGCTCGACTCGTCGTTCGGCTACTGGCTCGACAGGCGGGTGGTGATCGGCGATCGCCGCCACGCGCTGCTCTTCGGCGGCACCGCCGAGCGCTACGACGCCACCGCCCGCGCCATCGCCGCCAGCGCCGACACGCTGCGCGCCGGCGCGCCGTGCGGCGCCGGGGCAGCCCGTGACGGCGAGCCCCGCGCGCTGGTCGTGAGCGGCGCGGTCAGCTCGCCCGCCACCGCCGCCGCCCTGGCGCCGTGGCTCGGCTCGAGCGGCGAGAGCGATTGCTTCACCCGCGTCGCCGCCAACGATGGCTACCAGCTCTACGCCAACGCAGCCGCGCTTTCGCACGCCTCGTCGCGGTGATAAGTAGCCGCGTTTCCCGCCGAGATCCCGAGCCATGGCCACCCGCCGCAAGCCTCCCGCCGCTCCCGCGCCGTCCGCGAGCGACGTCACGATCGTCGTCCCCGCCTTCAACGAGGAGCGCGGCATCGGCCCGGTGATCGAGGCGCTCGCGCGCCTCGACACCCGCCCCCACATCCTCGTCATCGACGACGGCTCGTCGGACTCGACCGGCGCGGTCGCGCGCGCCGCCGGCGCCCGCGTGATCCGCCACGCCCGCAACCGCGGCTACGGCGCCGCCGTGAAGACCGGCGTCCGCAACGCCCGCACCCGCTACGTGCTGCTCTGCGACGCCGACGGCCAGCACCGGGCCGAGGACGTCGCCAAGCTCATCGCCGCGCGCCACCCCGAGGCGATGGTGGTCGGCGAGCGTGCCCAGGGCGCGTATCAGGTCGCGAGCCGCAAGCCCGGCAAGTGGCTGCTCACCAAGGTGGCCGAGTCGATCGCCGGCGAGCGCATCCCCGACCTCAACTCGGGGCTCAGGGTCTTCGATCGCGCGCTGGTGAGCCGCTTCCTCTACCTCCTGCCCGACGGCTTCTCGGCGTCCACCACCGTGACGCTGCTCTTCTACCGGCGCGGGTTCGACATCCGCTACGTGCCGATCCAGACCGTGGTGCGCGTCGGCACCAGCACCGTGAAGCCGCTCCGCGACGGACTCGCGACGCTCTACCTGATCCTCAAGCTGGTGATCGTGTTCCACCCGCTGCGGTTCTTCGTGCCGCCCGGGATCGCGCTGGTGGCGATCGGCTTCACCCAGGGCACTTACCGCGCGCTGGTGAGCGGGCGCGGCTTCACGGTGGCCGGGCTGCTGGTGGCGGTCACGGGCTTGCTCACGCTCTTCTTCGGCATCCTCGCCGACCAGATCTCGACCCTCGCCGCCAACATCGCCGAGCGCGACCTGCCGCCGCTCGCGGACGACGGCGAGGCGAGCGAGAGCCGCGAGGACCGCGTGCCGTGAACGGCGCGCCGTCGCCCGGGCCGAGCGCGCCGCGAGCGGCCCGCCGCGCCGGCAAGGGTTGGATCACGGCGCTGGCGCTCACCGCCTGCATCGCGGGCGCGGCCCTCTACCTGGTGCCCAAGGTCCGCGAGTTCGCGGCCCAGCGGCCGCGGATCGAGCCGGTCGCGTTCGCGCTGGCGATCGCGAGCTACGCCGCGTTCGCGTGGGCAAGCTCGCGGCAGATGCTCGCGTGCCTGGAGGCGCTCGGCGCCACCACCCGCCGCCCGTACGCGGTCTTCGCCATGGCGACGCTCGGCAAGTACCTGCCGACCAAGGCGATGGTGCCGCTGCTGCGGGCGCGGCTCGCGGCGCCGGACGGCGCCTCCGCGACGGTGGTGGTCGCGGCGCTCGGGCTCGAGTTCGTGATCGGCGCGGTGGTGGGCACGTGGCTCGGGCTGGTGCTGACCGCGCACCCGATCTTCGGGCTGCCGCGGATCGCCGCCGTGGCGATCGGCGTGATCGGCCCGCTGGTGCTCGCCTTCGCGCAGCGCCCGGCGGTGGTCCAGGGAGTGCGGCGCGCGGTCGAGCTGGTGCTGGCGCGGCTGCCGGGCGGCACGCGGGTGCTGCCCGAGTTCCGGCCCCAGCACGCGGTCCGCGCGGCGGCGTGGGCGGCGCTCTCGTGGATGTTCGGGTGCGCGTCGCTGGTGGCGAGCTTCCACGCGCTCGGCGGCGGGCACGGCTTCGAGCTGCCGATCGCCGGGGCGTTCGCGCTCGGCTCGATGATCGGCTACGTGGCGTTCGTGGTGCCGGCCGGGCTCGGGGTGCGCGAGGCGAGCCTGATCGGGCTGCTCGCGCCCCACCTCGGGGCACCGCTGGTGGCGGCGGCGGTGCTGGCGCAGCGGGTGCTCAGCACCGCGACCGAGCTGGTGGCCGGCGCCCTCGCCGCGGCGTGGCTGGCGCACCAGGACCGTGCTCGGGCGCCGGTCGCCCGCGAAACAGCGCCGTAGCGGCCCTGGAGGGCCCGAAACGGGGTTCTGGCCGCGTTTCGGGGCCATTTTGCGGCGCGCACGGCGCGAAATACTGGCGACTTGTGGCAATTTACACTGGCGCATTGTGGCAGAAATGGCCACAACCTTGTGGTATTAGGTTTGGCGGCAAATATCGGGACGTGCACGACGAAAGCGCGCGGTCCGCGCGATTCCTGGGGTCGTCGACGAAGCGACGGCCCTCCAGGCCAGGCGAGCGCCTAGTCGTCGCCACCGGCGGTGGCGGTCTTCTCGATGCGCAGCTCGATCAGCCGCCAGGGTGCCTCCACCGACGCGGCCGCCCTCACCGTGAGGCGATTGACGCCGGACCGCCATTGACGATCGGGGACCACGGCCCGCCACACCGAGCCACCGTCGGACGCGCTGGTCACCGTGCCGGGCAGCGCCCGCCCGCGAAGCTCGACCGAGGTCGGCGCCGTTCCGGCATACGTCATCCGCACCGCGAGCGCGCTCTCTCTGAGCCCGAGGTCCATGAGGTAGAGGTAGAGATCCCCCACGCCGCGCGCACCAGCCCTCCCGTAGCCGAGGGCAGGCGCTCCATCCACGAGCCTCCAGCCGTCACCCAGGTGGCGGCCGTCCGGCCGCGCGAGGTCGATCCTGCCGTCGCCGAAGGGCACAGGGTCCGCTCCCGCGAGCTGGGTGTACTGGCCCCAGCGCAGCCCCCGCGAGAGCGAGTACCACGCCTCGGCCGGCCACGAGGGCGGCCAGCCGAGCCGATCCAGGAACGCGCCGCTCGCCTGCCACGGGAAGCGCTCGGCGCCCACCATGCCGACGTTGATCGCCCCGTCGCGGTAGCTGCCGGCGAGCACGCTGGTCCACACGAGCCCCGCCAGCCCGAGCGCCGCGAGCGGCACCGCCGGCGCCCGCCGCCACCACGCGATCAGCCGATCGGCCGCGTAGGCACCGCCGAGCACCAGGAACGGGAACAGGCTGTCGAGCCGGCGCGGACCGAAGGTCGCGCCGCCGTACCACGACACCGACGCCAGGCACGCGTTGAGGTACACGGCGAGCGCGGTGTAGAGCCCCGCCACCAGCCACAGCGGCTCGCGGCGGAAGCGCACCGCCGCCACCGCGAGCCCGACGACCGGCCCGTAGAGCCACGGCGAGAACCCGAGCAGCCCGTAGCGCGGCGAGAACAGCAGGTCCACCGCGTAGGGATCGAGCCAGCGCAGGAACGTGCTGCCGCCGGTCTGCGGCAGGTAGTCGCCGTAGATCGCCTTCCACGCGAGGAGCTGCGGCAGGAGCCCCACCAAGGTGGTGACCGCGTAGACGAGCCCGCACACCACCACCCGCCGCCAGCGCGCCCACGCCGGCAGCCGCTCGGCGGGCGCGCGGACGCCCTCGATGCCGGTCTCGCCGCCCAGCCAGCCGACGAGCACGAACACCAGCTCGACCGCGCCGCACGTGAACGGCAGCCACACGTTCTGCCACCGCATCACCGTGAGGAAGCCGCCGAGCAGCCCGAGCACCGCCCAGCGCCGCGGCTCGGCGCGGCCGAGCCCACGCCACCACGTGAACACGAAGAGCGTGGTGACACCGATCGCCGGCGCGTGCGCGTAGAGCCCCGGGTAGAGCCACCAGTAGAAGAAGAAGCTCGCGCCCGCCACGAACGCCGTGCCGAGCGCCGCGGCGAGCGCGCCGAAGCGTTCGCGCGCCATGCGGAACGCGAGCCACACCCCCACCGAGAAGAGCGCCGCCGACACGAGCACACAGCTCGCGCGCTCCGCCGCGGCGGAGCCGCTCGCGTGCGCGATCACGAACCCGGGCAGCCACACCAGCGGCGCGCCGAGCGCCGCGGTGTTGGGCGGGCGGCCGGTCTTCGGCGCCGTCCAGCGGTGCTTCTTCCACTTCGGCCAGAGCTCGGCGAAGTCGTCGGTGAAGTCGAGGTCGCGGTCGAGGGCCAGCGAGCGCAGGTAGGCGAGGTGCTGGACCTCGTCCTTGATGACCGTTCGCTCGGTGGTTGCGTCGATCGCGGTCGCGAGCAGCGGGATCGCGACCAGCACCGCGAGCCCGGCCAGCCGCCACGCTCGCGCCGACGGCACGCTCGGGGCGGTCCGATCGAGAGCGCCGTTCACGACGCTCCGCGCGATGCCAGCGCCTTCCGGTACACCGTGAGGTGCGCGCGCGACGCCGCCTCCCAGCCCTGGGCGTGCTCGCTGTCGGCGCGCGCGGCGGCGCCGAGGCGGGCGGCGAGCGCCGGGTCGTCGAGGAGGCGCGTGAGCGCCGACAGCAACTCATCCACACTCCGCGGGCTCACCAGCACACCGCTCGCGCCGTCGCGCACCACGGTGGGGATGCCGCCGACCCGCGACGCGACCACCGCCACCCCGCTCGCCAGGCTCTCCATCAGCACGTTGGGGAGGCCGTCGACGTTGCCGGTCTCGTCCTCGACCGACGGGATCGCCACGACGTCTGCGCCCGCGTAGAGGCGCGCGATCTCGTCGTGGCGCACGGCGCCCAGGAACGACACCCGCGGCGCGATGCCGAGCCGCATCGAGCGGCGCTCGAGCTCGCCGCGCAGGTCACCGTCGCCGGCGATCGCGAGCCGCGCCGCGGGATGGCTCGCGGCGAGCCGCGCCCAGGCGTCGAGGAGCACGTCGAAGCCCTTCTTCCCCACCAGCCGCCCGACGGCGAGCACCACGCTCGCGTCGGCGGGGAGTCCGAGGCGCTCGCGCAGCCAGCCGCGCGCCGCCGGGTCGGGGCGGAAGGCGGCGAGGTCGACGCCGTAGGGGATGGTCTGCGCGTGAGCGGCGCGGGCCCCCATGCGGATCGCGCGCTCGCGCAGGTTGTCGCTGCACGCCACCACCTGCGCCGCGCGCGTGAACACCCAGCGCGCCGCCGCGCCGAGCCACGGGTGGCGCTCGGCGAGGAACATGTCCGAGCCGTGCAGGCTCACCACCAGCGGCACGCCGCGGACGCGCGCGACCAGCGCCGCGAGCGGGCCGTTGGGCAGCACCCAGTGGGCGTGGACCAGGTCGAGCGGCTGGCCGCGGGTGAGGCGGAGCGCCTCGATCAGGCCGCCCAGGAACGCGACCGGCGCCAGCAGCAGCACCAGCGGCTTCACCGAGCGATCGGCGGTGAGCGACGCCGCGTAGCCCCACACGGTGGTGCCGGCGGTGGGTGCGTAGCGAAACGGGTGGAGGCGGACGCGGGTGCCGGCGCGATCGCGCACCAGCGCGGGATGCTCCGGCAACAGCAGATCGACCTGCCACTCGGGGTCCTCGGCGATCCCCTCCGCGAGGTACGCGATGAAGGGCGAGGTCCCGTCCCCCGGCTGCTTGGGGTAGGACGAGGTGATCATCAGCACGCGCACGGGCGGGGAAGCTCCAGGCGGAAAACGCGGGCGCCGCGGGACCTCCGGCGCCGGCGAGCGGGAGACCGCGAACCGTACCACACGCCTCGCGGCGAGGCGGGCGATCCCGGGACCGACGCGCGACGCGCCGACCCACGCGCCCCGGAGGCGCGCGCCTCGTCGCGCGCGAGGGATCGAGCGCGGAACAGACCGGCCTGCCGGAGGCGGGCCCTCCAGACCAGGTGGGATCGGACAGAAAGCGAGCGCCGTCGCCGACGGGATCGCCGGCGCGTGTCGCCGGGCGCGCGGCGCGCGCCCCTCCGACGATCGATCGAGGATCGACGCCGGCCCGCGAAGCGCTACCTGGCGGGCGCGGACTGGTCCTTGGCCCAGGCGTTGCCGGTGTCGACGGCGGCGTTCAGGTGGATCACCGTCTCCTTGAACGCCGCGATGCCGGTCTCGAGGAGCTTCGCGTCCGGCTCGCTCTTCCAGCCGTCCAGGATCGTGGTGGTGGACGACTGGAAGCGCTCGTGAACGTCCTCGGCGGCGGTCATGAGCGGCATCAGCTCGAGCGGCGGGTCGCCCTTGGCGTTGGCCCGGAACTCACCCTGGAACGCGGCGTTCTCGACGAACCGCGCCTTCAGGATCATCGCCTTGATGTCGCCCGGCGTGGTGATGCCGTCGTTCAGGTTGGCGAGCGCCCTGGCGACCGCGGTGCTCTGCGAGTGGGCGGTCTTCAAGTAGCTCATCGCCGGACGCCAGAAGGTCTCGGTGGCGAGCTGGACGTCGGCGCTCGGCTCGGCCGACGTCGCCTCCGCCTTCGGCTCGGCCGCGCGGACCGGCGCCGCGCTCGCCACCGCCACGCACGCCGCCACGCCCGCGATCCACCGGCTCACGCTTCGCTTCATGGAGTCCTCTCGCCTTCGGCCCGGCCCGCCGCCGTCCCGGTGCCGCTACCCTTCGAGCCGTCGCCGGTGTCGATCGTGCTGCCGCTCTCGAGCCGCCGCACCTTCTCGAGCAAGGTCTCGAGGAGGCGCCGGTTGGAGCCGATGATGTCCGCCAGGAGCCCGATCAGTACCACCTGGAAGCCGAGCAGCGTGAGCACCGCCGCGAGGATCAACGACTGGACGTGGCCGATTCCCTTCTCGAACACCAGGAAGTAGAGGAACCGCACGCCCAGCGCGAGCCCGCCCGCGAGCAGCACCCCGCCCACCAGCGAGAACACCCTGAGCGGCTCGTACATCGTGTAGGTGCGCAGGATCGTGAACGCCGAGCGCTGGATGTAGTCGCGGGTGTTCGACATCAGCCGCGACTCGCGGGTCTTGGGGTTGGTGCGGATCGGCACGTGGTCCATGGCGATCCGCTGCCGCCCGGCCTGGATGATGGTCTCGAGCGTGTAGCTGTATTCGCTCACCACGTTGAGCTGGAGCGCGGCCTCGCGGCTCATGGCGCGGAAGCCGCTCGTGGTGTCGGGGATCTCGGTGCCCGAGAAGCGCCGCACCACCCACGAGCCGAGCCGCTGCAGCTTCTTCTTGGTGTCCGAGAAGTGCTCGATGTTGGCGATGTCGCGCTCGCCCACCACGAAGTCCGCGCGGCCCTCGAGGATCGGCTGGATGAGGCGCGGGATCTCGGCGCTCGGGTACTGGTTGTCGCCGTCGGTGTTGACGATCACGTCGGCGCCGAGCTTGAGGCACGCGTCGAGCCCGGCGAGGAACGCGCGCGCCAGCCCGCGGTTCCTGCGGAAGCGCACCACGTGCTCGACGCCGAGCTCGCGGGCGAGCTCGGAGGTCCCGTCGGTCGAGCCGTCGTCGATCACCAGCACCTCGACCAGGTCGACACCCGGGATCGAGCGCGGGATCGAGCGCACCACCTCCGCGAGGGTGGCGGTCTCGTTGAGGCACGGGATCTGGACGATGAGCTTCATCGCGGCTCACCGGGGGGCACGCCGTCGGGGAGCGCCTCGAAGCGCACGCCGATCGCCGCCGATGGCGGGCTCGCCGCGAGCGCACCCCACTCCACCGCGGCCACGCGCACGCCCACGCGCCGCTCGCCGGCCCCGGGCACCCGCCCCACCTCGCTCACCAGGTCCACTCGCGGCACCGTCGCGTCTCCGCTCGCACGCAAGCCACCGGGTACCTCGAGGATCAGCCGCTGCCATCCCGGTGGAACCACGAACGGCCCATAGGTCTCGCCCGCGATCCGGAACGAAACGGGGCGGGTCTCGGTGGGAGGGCCGCCGTCGCGCAGCACGTCGGCGGCGACGTCGATGCGGACCTCCACCGGGCCGCTCGGGCAGCCCGGAAGGTACATGGACGCCTTTTCCGTCGTCCACCGGAATCGCCGCCGCCCGCCGCGCCCGCCTTCGGGGTTGTGAAAGCCGGCGAGCACGCGGTCGGTGCGCGGATCCGCCATGTCGAGGCGATCGGGGACGTCCCACGCGATCCAGTCGATCGACACGCCGAGGTCGCGGCGATCGGCGTCGCCCGCCGCCACCCCGCCCGCCATCGCCTCGGCGCGCATCACCAGCACCGGCGGGCCGCCGGTGGGCGCGGGATCGACCTCGAAGAGCAGGAACCCGTGCTCGACGGTGACGTTCGTGAGCGGACCGCCCTCGAGCCCCAGCGCGATCTCGAGCGGCGCATCGCCGCGCAGCCGCTGGCTCGCGAGCCGCGCGACGATGCGCCGCGGGTGCGCCGTGTCGTAGCCGGGCAGATAGACGCGCGCGTGGTCGCGGCTCCAGCGGTAGCGGACACCGCTCTCGGGCTGGACCTCGAGGGCGTGGAAGCCGTCCAGCCACGGCGCCTCGGCGCCCTCCATCTCGAGGGCGGTGCGAGGCGCGGGCGCGCCGCGCTCGACGCGGAAGAGGTCGACGGCGAAGGAGCGCTCGTCCACCGTGTCGGGCGCCCACCACAGCGTCGGCACCATCCACGGGCCGCGGTACGTGAGGCTCGACTGGAAGGCCGGCCGCAGCCGATCGGTGAAGAGTGGCGCCCCGCCCACCGTGGCGAGCCACACCGGTCGCTGGGCGGAGAGCGCCTCGACCGCGGCCGCGATCCGCTCGAGCGGCTTGTCGCCCGGGAAGAGCTCGACCACGTCGCGGTCGCAGAGATAGGCGATCGGCGCGGTGAGATACGCGGTGGGCGACTCGTAGCGGCTGTCGGCGATCACGAGCGCATCTGGCGGGATCGCGTCGCACGCGGCGGCGATCGTGGCGAGGGCCCCGCGGTCCTCCTCGTGGCCGCGGACCACGGCGGCGCCGCGCCACAGTCCGTGGACGGCGAACGTGGCGAAGGCGAGCGCCGCCGCGGCCGCGAGGTGGCCCGCACTCCGGCTCCGGCGCGCGGCGAACCGCACGGCCCACACCACCGCGAACGCCGCCGCCAGCGCCAGAGCCGGCACCGGCACGGACACGAAGCGCCGCATCTCCCAGAACTGGTCGAGGCGGTTCCGGCTGTGCTGGACGTAGAGCGCCGTGATCGGCAGCGTGGTGGCGAGGAAGAGCGCCCGCGGCGCAGTGGTGGGATCGGCGATCAGCACCGCCGCCCCGGCGATCGCGGCCGCGAGCACGGCCGGGCCGAGGTAGCCAGCGAGCTTCACCATCGAGAGCGCCTGGGTGCCGCGCTCCCAGTCGGGCCGCACGAACCACGCGTAGAGCGCCGCCACCACCAGCGCCGAGGCCGCGAACGGCGCGAGAACGGCGAGCCGCGCGAGCACCGCGCCGACGCGCGGCGCGAGCCGAGCGCGGAAGCGCGCGACGACGAGCGCCGCCGCGATCGCGCCGAGGCCGGCGGCCGGCACCACGACGCGGAGCGGAAAGCGTCCCAGGTGATCGGGCAGGTTCTTGAGGAAGACCTCGATCACGTACGAGCGCGCGGTGGTCGCCCAGGTCGCGGCCACCCACACCGCGAGCGCGGCACCGAGCCCCACGAGCCAGCGCTCGCCGGGACGGCCCGGCCTGCCGAGCCACGCCAGCGCCAAGGCACCCGCGAGCGGCAGCACCACCAGCAGCGCGTCGATGCGCGTCACCATCGCGAGCAGCAAGCTCGCGGCGCAACCGACCGCGTACGCCCGCCCCCCGCCCCTCGCCCACGCCATGGCGCTCGCGAGCGCCGCGAAGCTCATCGCCTGGTCGGGGATCTCCGAGAGGTGGCTGCGCCCGAACCACGCCTCGAGCACGCAGAAGCCCACCACCGCGACCGCGCCGAGGCCCACCTCGGGCCCGTCGAGCTCCTCGCCGGTCCGGTACACCCAGCCGAGCGCCAGCACCGCGAAGAAGAGCGTCGCGCCGAGCGCGGCGTGGGTGCCGAGCAAGCCCGCGAGGATCGCGATCCACAGCGACGGCACCGGCATGAACTGCGGCGCGACGCGGCCCTTCTCGACGTCCTCCAGGTAGAAGCCCGCGAAGCGGGGCGCGACGCCGGTGGTACCGGGGCGCGGCGCGCGGAAGAAGAGCCCCTCGTGCTCGGCGGGGAAATCGCGCACCAGCGGGTCCTCGAAGCGGATGCCGCCGTGCTTGGCGAGGCGGATGCCCGCGGCCACGTAGACGCCGTTGTCGCGGCCGCCGAAGACGTCCTCGAAGGGCGGCCAGAGCGTCGTCGCCGAGATCGCCAAGAGGAGCGCCACCAGCGCCGCGTCGCGCACGCCGGGCCGGGACCAGCCCGCCGCGCGGCGCCAGCCGGCGCGCACCCCGGCGACGAGCGCGGGCACGAGCGCCAGCGCCGTCAGGACGCACGCGTCGAAGCGGCCGAGCTGTGCCAACGCCAGCGCGCTCCACGACACCCACGCCACCGAGAGCCCGATCCGGTGCACCCACACCGCCACGAACGTGGGCCGGTCGTCGCGACCGAGGAGGCGATCGAGCGCCCACCCCGGCGCGAGCGTGATCGCCACGAGCGCCACCCACCCGAGCACGCGCGCGACGGCAGTGGACTCGTCGAGCGGCGTCACGGCGGGACTCGCGATCCGCGCGGCTCGGCGCGGCGGGCGTTCGGACGGACTCTCACGACCGGGGAAACTGCCGTAGACCCGCGCCGCCGATCAACCGGCGTGGCTTCCGCGGGCGCTCAGGTCCTGGCGTCCGATGCCTCGTCGTCGTGTCTGGGGTCTCGTCCTGCGCACGACGAAGCGCGCGCCCGGAGCAGAGAAGATGTGCGGCGCCCGAGGTTCTCGGCCGACGCGCCCTCCCCTCACGGCGCCGAGTTGGGCGAGTAGAAGCGCGAGCGGTTGGTCAGGTAGTCGGTGAGGAGGCCGGCGAGCTTGGGCGGCACCTCGACGACCTGGTTGCGCGCGATCACGGCCATCGGCACGTGCTCGTTGCGGGAGATCATGCCGGTCGCGTACTGGACGATGAGCTCGACGTTCCAGAGCGTGCCGAGAACCACGGACGCGACGAGCGCGGGACGCGCGACGCGCGGACGCCACTCGAGCAGGCGCTCGGCGAGGAAGAGCCAGCCGAGCGCCAGCGCCGGGAGCGTCGAGATCAGCCGCCGCGCGCCGAAGCTCGCGCCCGCCTCCCAGCTCGCGTAGGCCGAGCTGGTCCATACCTGCAGCGCGAAATAACCGAGCAGCGGCAGCGCCACGCGGGCGTCGCGGCGCGCCAGCCACACCAGCCCGACGAGCCCGGGGAACGCCGCCGGGGACCACGAGAAGAACCCGTGCCACCCGGAGAACAAGAGCCCGAACACCGCGGGCGACCACCACATGAGCTTGCGGGTCGCCTCCTGGTGCGGGCCGAAGGTGCCGTCGAGCACGTAGTAGCAGGCGATCTGGGGCGCGAAGGTGATCGCGAACGCGGCGAGTGCCGCGAGCCCGAGCCCGATCGTACGGCGCGCGGCGCGCGTGTCGCCGGCGCGCAGCGCCGCGATCAAGAGCAACAGCCCGTCGATCCCGGGCAAGAGCATGATCAGCGCGTCCTGCTCGCGCACCATCGCCGCGAGCCCCGAGAGCACCCCGATCGCCACCCACTGGCCCGGCGTGCGCTCGCGAAGCGTGCGATGCCAGAGCACCACGACCGCGGTAGTCAGGAAGAACGAGTTGGCGTGCGACATCGGCGGCGTCACGTAAACGTAGAAGAACAGATTCGTGCCGAGCCACAGCGCCGCCACCACGATCGACGCCGAGAAGCGCCGCCCCTCGCGCCGCAGCCAGCCGTAGAGCAAGAGCAACCCGATCGCCGCGTACGCGACCGACGCGTAGCAGACCGCGCGTACGTAGGGCTTCTCGTAGCCGGTGCGTTGCTGGTGGCCGGTGAGCGCGAGCCACGCGTCGGTGGCAAGGAAGGCCGGCGCCCACAGCAGCGAGGAACCGGCCGGGTTCACGTTCCGCCACAGGCCGGTGGAGGTCCGGGTGGTCGCGAACCACTCCTTCCACTCGGCGTACTTCTGCGGGTCGCGCGGCGCGTAGTGGTTGTACTCGTCGTAGAAATCGAGATCGCCGTCCTTGACCAGCGAGCGCAGGTAGCTGAAGTAGGCGACCTCGTCGCTCGCGTAGATGCGCGGCGTGACGAGCGGCAGGCTCGCGAGGAGCACGAGCGCGATGAGCGCCGCCTCGCGCCACGGAAAGCGCGCGGTGGGAACCCGCGGATCGACGCGCGGGAATCGAGCGGAGAGATCCATGAGCGAGTGTCCGCAGCGCGCGCCCGGGCCGGCGCGTGGCGGTCGCTGGAATAACACACGCCCGCGCGCGCGGCCCGCGGTGAGATCCGGGAGAGTCGCGTAGCGCGGGGGGGCGTCCCCCCCCCCGCGCCAGCGGGGGGCCAGCCCCCGCGCGAGGGACAGGGACGCCCCCCCGGGTGGCACGGCGCCCGCTTCGTCGTGCGCGACGGATCGATCGGGTGGATCGACGGCGCGCCGGAGGCGCGCCCTCCAGACCCGTGGGATACGGGGCGGTGCGCTGGGGGCGTACGGAGAACCACGGGAGCGGCGGTGCGACGTCTTCGCGGATCGGCGGGCGACGACGGCGATCGGTCGCGCCGGTGCCGCGCGTCACGGGCTATTCTCGCCGGCCATGTCGATGATGTCGGAGCTTCGCGAGCGCCTGCCGGCGCGGCGCTTCTGGGTGGGCGCGGCGATCACGGTCGCGCTCGTCGCCTGGATGGTCCACTCGGTGGACGTCGACCAGCTCCGTGAGATGTGGCGGAACCGGCGCCCCGCGCCCCTGGTGCTCGCGGGACTCGCCTACTCGACGGTGCTGGTTTGCCGCGCGATCCGCTACCGCGCGACGGGCGCGGACCTCGACCTGCCACGGCTCTTCACGGTCACCTCGCTGCACGGATTCCTCAACCGGGTGCTGCCGGTGCGCGGCGGGGAGCTGGCCTACGGCTATCTGGTGCGGCGCCTCGGCGGCGGCACCTTCACGGGCAGCATGCTGGGGCTGGTGCAGATCCGCATCCTCGACCTCGTCGCGGTGGCGGGGATCCTGGCGATCGCGCTCGGCAGCTACGTAGGCGACGTGGGGCTGCGCCGCGACGAGGCGATCGCCATCGCGATCGCCGCCGTGGTGGTGTGCGGCGCGGGCTACCTGGCGATCGGACCGCTGATGCGCGTCGGGGTCGAACTGCTGCGCCGGCTCGCGCCCGAGCGCGTCCGGCACGGCCGCGTCGCCGCGTTCCTCGACCACCTCTCCGCGCTCTCCACCACCACCGCCGCCACGCCACCGCTGACCCGGCTGGTGCTGGTCGCGGCGTCGTGCGGGGCGTGGATCGCGATCTACCTGTGCTACTGGCTGATCCTGCACGGGCTCACGATCGAGCTGCCGCTCGCCACCGTGATCCTCGGCGCGAGCGTCGCGAACCTCGCTTCCAGCCTGCCGGTCACCGCGATCGGCAGCTTCGGCACCCTCGAGGCGGCGTGGACCTTCGCGTTCATGGCGCTCGGCCTCGACCGTCCCACGGCGGTCGCGACCGCGTGGAGCGTGAGCCTCACGACGCTCGTGTTCGGCGCCAGCTACGCGCTGGTGGGGTGGGCGGCGCTCATCCGGATCGAGGGCCGGGATCGCGAAAGTCGATCCCGAAGCTGATCAGCTCGCTCTCGATCTCCTCGACCCACTCGCGGCCGAGCCCGCCCGGCAGGTGGGTCGGCACCCCCTCGAACACGGCCTCGCGGATCCTGAGGCAGAGCGCGCGGCGGCGCTCGGCGAGGATGGCCTCCCGGATGTTGCCGAGGATCACGGTGCGCTCGCGCAGATCGGGCTCGCTCTGGCGCAGGAACGTCAGCAGGCCCGCGCACTCGGCCGCGCGCGTGGCGTGCTTCCGTGCGTGCGCGGGGCCCGCCTCGGCCAGCCCGGCGCGCCGGCGCGGCTCGGCGATCGCGCGCGCGAGCGCGGCGCCGCCCTCACCCGCCGGCACCCTCGCGAGCGCGTCGGCGGGGATCTCGCCCCACGCCGGGAACTCGACCGCCGCCACCGGCACGCCCGCCCACAGCCAGCGCAACACCTCCGCGTGCGCGGCGCCCGCGACCGGCTCGCGCGGATCGAGCACTGCGTCCCACGCGGGAAGCGGGCCGGCGTCTGGCGGCGCTCCCGGCAGCCAGCCGAGCCGCGGGTCGCCGTCCCCGGCGCCGCGGTGCTCGCCGCCCTGGAGCACGATCGCGGCGCTCGGGTCGAGGCGGCGCAGCTCGGCGGCAGCCGCGTGTGCCTCGGCCATCTCGAAGGGCGTGCAGCCCACCCGCACCAGGTAGGCCGCCGCACCCGCCGCCAGCTCCTTGATGCCCGCCGCGGCGAGCGCGTGCTCGCGCCGCTCGGCGTGCCGCTCGGCGGGCTCGACGCCCCGTGCGACGTACTGCACGAGCGGCGCGAGCTGGCCGCCGAGCGCCTGCACGCGACGCTCGAGGTCACGGGTGGGCACGAGCACCGCCGCCGCGCTCTCCAGGAAGAAGCGCAACATGTCGAGCTCGCGGAAGAGCGAATCGTGTCCGCCGCCTCGCGTCACCACCGGCGCCGCGAGCGCACCGAGCGCCTCGTGCGCCTGGATCATGCCCTCCTCGTAGTTGCGCGCGTCGCCGAGGTAGAGCGTGACGGTCTGGAAGTAGTGCTGGAGGGTGGCGTCGCGAAGCAGCACGATGCCGCCCGGGCGGTTGTTGCGCTCGGTGCCGAGCCGCCGCCCGACGTACTCGCACACGAAGGCGTCGTTGGCGAGGAAGTAGAGCACGTGGTCGAAGCAGCCCGCGAGCGCTGCGCGCTCGAAACCCCGCTGGCTCTCGACGCGCAGGTCGGTGGGATGAGGCGTGGGCCGCGCCGGGTCGACGCGCACGTAGACGGTCAGGTCGACGTGGCGCGCGAGCTCGCGGGCGAGCGCCAGCGCGTCGCGACCCTCGGGGCGATCGGGGTGGTTGACCGGGGCGAAGAGCGCGAGCCGCATCGGATCCGCCGCGCCCCCGTCACACCGAGGTCAAGGCATCGAGCACGCCTTCCCACGAGATCGGCGCGACGCGGGCGAAGCCCTCGGCGCCGAGCGCGGCCGCCTGGCGGCGGTCCGAGGCGAGGGCGTCGATCGCCTCGGCGAAGCGCTGCGGATCCGCGGCCACCACCTTCCCGGAGACGCCGTCCTCGACGAACTCCATCACCCCGCCCGAGTCGGGCGCGGTGATCACCGGCTTGCCGGACAGGAACGCCTCGAGCGTCACGTAGCCGTAGTCCTCGTCGAAGGGCGCGAAGAACACCGCGAGCGCGCCGGCGTAGAGCTCGACGATCCGATCGTCGCTGGGGCGCCCGGCGAAGACCACCTTGTGGCCCAGGTCGAGCGCGGCGACGCGCTGCTCGAGCGCCGCCTTCTCGGGCCCCTCGCCGGCGATGATCGCGCGCACCGGCGAGCGCACGTGCGCCATCGCCTCGACGAGCAGCTCGACGCGCTTGGTGCGGTCGAGCCGGCTCACCGTGAACACGTAGTCGCCGAACTCGCCGCGCTGCGCGCGCCCCGCGAGCGGCGGCGGGTGGTAGAGGCACTCGCCGGTGTAGCCGGTGGTGGCCTTGAGGCGCGCGGCGACGGTCCTGGAGATGGTGAAGATCTTGCGCGCCTCGCCGAGGCCCATCTGGTCGAGGCGATGGATGGCGTCCCGCACCACCTGGTCCATGCCCTGCCCTTCCCAGGCCGAGAGCCGCGTGCCGTAGAGCTCGTAGACCTCGCGCATCTGGTGGAAGAGCCACACCACCTTGCGCGGGTGGCGCACGACGTAGGACGGGAACTTGGTGGTGACGAAGAGGTCGATCGACTCGCCGTAGCTCTCCTCGACGTCGAGCAGCCGCCACAGCAGGCAGTTCTTCACGATCTCGGGGCGCGGCAGCATGCGCAGCGGTATGCGCAGCACGTCGGTGCGGTGGCCGCGCTCGCGGAAGCGGCGCTCCAGCCCGTCCACGAGCGCCTCCGCTCCGCCGCGGATGAAGGGCGCCTGCACCGCACCGATGAGCACCTTCACGACGCACCTCCGGGGCTCGCGGGCACCGCGGGGACGAGGTGCTTCTCCACCTGTGCCAGCACCCCGTGCAGCACCTTGACCTCGCGCGGGTCGAGCTCGGCGCGAGCCAGCGCCGAGAGCACCTTGGGGCGCAGGCAGCCGGGATCGCCGCCCGCCACGAAGCCGACGCGCTCGAGGAGCGCGATGAGCCGCGACGCCAGGTGCGCGCGCTCGCCGGCGCTCTCGCATCCCTCCGCCACCCGCGCCAGCGCCTCGGCGGCGAACGCGTGGACGACCACCGCGACCGCGAGCGCCAGGTTGAGGGACGCGCTGCCGCCGGTGGGGATCGAGAGGTAGCCCCACGAGCCCGCGCAATGCTCGCGGCTCAGCCCGAAGTCCTCCGAGCCGAACACCAGCGCCGCGCGCGCCGCCGGCAGGTGCTCGAGGAGGATCTTGGCGGCCGACGCGGGCGTGACCGGGTTGGGCCGGTGGCGCCCGCCGAAGCGGCTCACGGCGAAGCTGAGATCCGTGCCGGCGATCGCCTCCGCGACGTCGTCGTGGACACGCGCCTCGTCGAGGATCGCGCGGCCGGCCATCGCCATGGTGCGGGCCTCGAGGTCGATCGGCGCGCGCGGGCGCACCAGCCGCAGGTCCGAGAAGCCCGCGGTGGACATGGCGCGCGCCACCAGCCCCAGGTTGCCCGCGAACTTGGGCTCGACGAGCACCACCCGGAAGCGCCGGAACGGCTCGCAGAGGTCCTGGGTGAAGGGCGACGGGATGGCATCGCGCATGGCGTGGAGGACCGATCGGGGGCCGGGCGAGCCTCGCGGGCCACCCCGCGCTTCAGCGCTTCTTCTTGGCGGGCACATCCACCTGCGCGCGGCCCGCCTTGCCGCTGGTGCTCGTGGTGGCGGGAGCCGGCGCCGCGGACGCGCCGCCGGCGCTCGCGTCGCCGGTGGCCTCCGGCAGGAACTGCTTGCGGAGCGCGTCGATCTCGCCCAGCGACTTGAGGCGCTTCTCGAGGTCGGGCTTGCGCGAGGTGTTGGGGAAACGGGTGAGGAAGTCGTCGATCAGCACCGCCCGCGCGGCCGGCTCGGCGGTCTTGAGCTTGTCGAGGAGCACCCGGTACTCCTCGGCCTCGACCACGTCCTGCTCGATCGAGCGCGCGCGGGTGCGGTCGCGAAGCTCGCGCGCCGCGCCGCCCAGCGGGCTCTCGGGGAAGTCGGCGAGGAACGCGTCCCAGGCCGCGAGCGCCTGGTCCGCGGGTGCGCTCTGGCTCGCGAGGTAGGCGTCGATGAAGCGGGCGTGCTCGTCGCTCTCGAGCGCACCGACGCGCGCCTGGGCGTCGGCGAGCCGCCGGGTGAGATCCTCGACCTTGGCCTCGAGCGCCTGGACCTTGGCGTAGTACTCGTCCTCGCGGCTCGGACCGGCGTTCACCACGCTGCAGCCGGCGAGCAGCAGCCCGGCACCCGCGAGCGCGGCGATCGTCTTCATGGCGAGGGCGTGCGACCGGGCGCGGCGGCGCGCCGTGCGCTCAGAGCTTCACCACGTTGTCGCGGGGGCTACGCACCGCGTTGCGGGCGTCGAGGACCAGCGAGGCGCGGTCGGCGACTCGCTCCCAGTCGATGCTGGTGTGGTCGGTGACCACCACCACCGCGTCCGCGGCGGCGAGCGCGGCGTCGTCGAGAGCCACGCTCGCGAGGTCGACCGGCCCGTGGTCGATGTGCTCGACGAACGGGTCGTGGTAGCTCACCTCGGCGCCGCCCTCGCGCAAGAGCTCGATGATGTCGAGCGCCGGCGACTCGCGCACGTCCGAGACGTCGCGCTTGTAGGCGACGCCCGCCACCAGCACCTTCGAGCCGTTCAGGCACTTCTTGCGGTGGTTGAGCGCGTGCACCAGGCGGTTGACCACGTAGCGCGGCATCGCCGAGTTGATCTCGCCGGCGAGCTCGATGAAGCGCGCGTTGTAGTTGAGGAGCTTGAGCTTCCAGGAGAGGTAGTGCGGGTCGATGGGGATGCAGTGACCGCCGAGCCCGGGCCCCGGATAGAAGGCCTGGAAGCCGAACGGCTTGGTGGCCGCGGCGTCGATCACCTCCCACACGTCGAGCTTGAGCCGATCGCACATGATGGCGATCTCGTTCACGAGCCCGATGTTGACCGCGCGGAAGGTGTTCTCGAGGAGCTTCACCATCTCGGCGGTCTGGGTGGACGAGACCACCACCACGCGATCGACGGCCTTCTCGTAGAGCGCCTTCGCCGCCTCACCACAACGCGGCGTGGTGCCGCCGATGATCTTGGGAGTGTTGCGGGTGTTGAAGCGCGCGTTGCCCGGGTCGACGCGCTCGGGCGAGAACGCCAGGAACACGTCCTCGCCCACCTTGAGGCCGTCCGCCTCGAGGACCGGCCGCACCACCTCCTCGGTGGTGCCGGGGTACGTGGTGCTCTCGAGCGTGATGAGCTGACCGCGATGCAAGCGGCGTCGCACCGCCTCCGCCGACGACACGATGTAGGAGATGTCCGGGTCCTTGCTCTTCCGGAGCGGCGTGGGCACGCAGATGCTGACCGCGTCCACGTCGCGCAGCCCGTCGAAGTCGGCCGAGGCCCCGAGCCGCCCGCTGCGGACCAGCGGCGCGAGCACGTCCTGCGGAACGTCGCCGATGTAGCTCTCGCCGGCGCGCACCTGCGCCACCCGGCCTTCGTCGATGTCGAATCCGGTGACCTTGAACCCGGCGTGCGCGAACTCCACGGCGAGCGGAAGCCCGACGTAGCCCAGGCCGATGACTCCGACGTGTGCTTCGTTGCGTTGGATCTTCTCGAGCAAGCTCACGGTTGGCTCTTCTCCGCACCGCCCTTGGTGTTGGCCGTCGTCTCCATGCCCGGAAGGACCAGCCACGCGGCATCCGCTCCGGCGGACTTCGCGCGCTTGCGCAGGTCGGCGAGCGCCTTGTCGGACGCCTCGAGCTCCTGGCGCGCCGTGGCGAGGTCTTCCCGGTACTTCGTCTTGTCGGACGGCTGACCGTAGGTCAGCACGATCTTGTTGGCCTCGAGCGTGCGCACCGCGTCCGCGGCGCGGCTCTGGCGGTTGAGCGCGCCGGCCATCTGCTGCTGCCACCAGTGCTTGTCGTGCCCTTCCTTGTCGGTCGGGTTGGCGGGATCGTTGGCCTCGGCGCCGGGCTCCGGCGTCGAGGGAGCGGCGGGCGGGCGCGCGACCGGCGCCTCGCCCATGCGGAAGATCTCGTCGCCCCCCGGTGCCGACGCGGCGCCGGCGCTTCCTCCACTGGAACCGGCGGACGCCGGCGGCGCCGCAGCCTGGGCCGGCGCGCTCGGCGCGCCGCCGACCCGGATCGCCTTGTCGCGGTACTTCTCGGGGACCGCCGAGAGGCGATCGGTGAGGTGCTTGGCGCCGCTCTCGTCGGTCCAGGCGTAGGTGTCGGCGCGGGCCACGCGCGGACCGAACCAGCTCGAGGCCACGGTCACGAGGGCGACGACGATCCAGCGCTTCACGGTCATCGCGGTTCTCCTCCGCTGTGCGGGGCGCAAGCTCCGCACCGAGCGACGAAGCGCGCCGGGCGGAACGGGTCCGGCCGGCGCGGGTGCGCGATCATGATACGCGCCCCAGGGCGATGCAAGGTGACTCGCGTGAAGCGAAAGCGGCGGCGCGACACGGGAATGTGCCGCTCGGCGGCGAGCCGCGCGCCCCCGGCCCCTGCGCTCGCGCCGGCTCAATCCGGCGCGGGCGCGACCTCCTCCGCGAGCAGCCGCGCGGTCCGGGGCGCGAGCCGTGCGCGGACGGGATCGGCGAGCTCGAGGCGCAGCCGCGCCAGGTCGCCCGGGACGTCCACGTCGTACCAGGGCGGGAGCAGCGCTACGCGCGCCCCCGCGCTCTCGAGGGCCGCGCGCGTCGCGGCGAGGACGTGCGGCGTGCTCATCGGCACCTCGAAGGCGGCCGGGACGAAGCGCGTCAGGCCGATCGAGTAGTAGCCCCCGTCGGGGTTGGGGCCGAGAACCGCGTCCGCGCCGCTCGCGAGCTCGGCGAAGCCCGTGCGGAGGTGCTCGATCGGCAACGTCGGCACGTCGCTGCCGAGCACCACCACCGCCGCGCAGCGGTCGCGCTCGAGCGCGTCGGCCACCACCGCGGCCATCCGCGCGCCGAGACCGCCGCCGCGCTGGGCGACGCAGGTGAAGCGCGCGCGGTGGCGGTCGAGCCAGGCGGCGTCCGGCCGGGGCGGCCACACCGCCAGCACCCGCTCCACGTCCGTGATCGTGGCGAGACGTTCGACGAGATCGTCCAGGAACGCGGCGTAGAGCCGCGCGGCCCCGTCGACGCCGAGCTCCGGGGCGAGGCGCGTCTTGACCTCACCCGGGCGCGGCTCCTTGGCCATGAGCACGAGGCGAAGCGCGCCGCGGCGACCGGCGACGCTCAAGGTAGGCCGCTCGCTGCGGCGGCCGACGCCGGGCCGACGCCCGCGCTCGCCTGGCGGATCCGCGTGAGCCGCGCGTCCCGGGCCGCCGCCGCGGCCGGAGTGCGCGGCCGCCAGGCCTGGGCGGCGGCGCTCGCCTCGTCCACCCGCCCCAGCGCGAGCCAGGCGTCGATCTGCACCGGCACGACCTCGTCGGCGCGGTCGGGACGCGCGGCGACCAGGCCGTCGAGCAGGTCGAGGGCCGCCCGTGCCTCTCCCCGCCGGAGCGCGATCTCGGCGCGGCCGATGTGGACCGACG
>CAYMQR010000007.1:0-29149 GCA_964392195.1 uncultured bacterium
TGACCGCGATGGTCGAGCTGAAGGCGCGCTTCGACGAGGCAGCGAACATTCGCTGGGCGCGCGACCTCGAGCGCGCGGGCGCGCAGGTCGTCTACGGCTTCGTCGACCTCAAGACCCACGCCAAGGTCTCGCTCGTGGTTCGTCGCGAAGGTGGCGGGCTCAGGAGCTACGTCCACTTCGGCACTGGCAACTACCACCCGATCACCGCGAAGATCTACACCGACCTCTCGTACTTCACCTGCGATCCCGTGCTGTGCCGGGACGCCGCCGCGCTCTTCAACTACATGACCGGTTACGCACGGCCCACCAAGCTCGAGAAGGTCGCGGTCGCGCCGATCGACCTGCGCGAGCGGCTGCTCTCGTTGATCGAGGACGAGATCGGTCACGCGCGCGCCGGGCGCCCGGGCCAGATCTGGGCGAAGCTCAACGCGCTGGTCGACAGCGAGATCATCGAGGCCCTCTACCGCGCCTCGCAGGGTGGGGTGAGGATCGATCTCGTGGTGCGCGGCATGTGCTGCCTGCGCCCCGGCGTGCCCAACCTGTCCGACAACATCCGCGTCAAGAGCATCGTCGGCCGGTTCCTCGAGCACGCGCGCATCGTGTGCTTCGGTGCCGGGCACGGCTTGCCCTCCGACCAGGCGAAGGTGTTCATCTCGTCGGCGGACTGGATGCCGCGCAACCTCGATCGTCGTGTCGAGACGCTCGTCCCCATCGAGAACCCGACCGTGCACCGGCAGGTGCTCGATCAGATCATGATGGCGAATCTGCGCGACGTCGCCAGTAGCTGGACCCTCGGGCCGGACGGTGGTTACACCCGCCTCGCGCCGGGGGCCGGCACGTTCAGTGCTCACTCCTTCTTCATGACCTATCCGAGCCTCTCGGGACGCGGGAGCGCGGTGGCGGAAGCCGTCGCCACGCCGGTGCTCGCCACGGGCTGAGGGCCGGGCGCGCGCCTTTCCCGAACGCGGTGGCTCGGCCATTTTGGCGCCGAACCGACGGCCGCCAGGCGTGCCACCGCACGCGGGATCGCCGGCAGGTCGCCACGTCCGTCCACAGCCATGCCGCGCCATCTCGCCGTCGTCGTGCATCGTTACGGACCGGAGGTCGACGGCGGCTCCGAGGCTCTCGCGCGGCGGGTCGCGCACGGGCTCGCCCGGGACGACGAGGTCGAGGTGTGGACCTCGTGTGCCCGGGACTACCTGTCCTGGCGCAACGAGCTTCCCGCCGGCGACTCGCAGGATGGTCCGATCCGGCTCCGGCGCTTCCCCGTGGAGCGCCCGCGTCGCATCCGCTGGTTCGGACGCCTGACGCAGCGTCTCGTGGCCGGGCCGCACACGCGCGAGAGCGAGCTCGAGTGGATGGTGCGACAAGGGCCGCGTGTTCCGGCTCTGATCGAGGCTCTCCGCCGTGAGGGCGCGTCCTTCGATGCCGTTCTCTTCTTCACGTATCTCTACTACCCGGCGTTCTTCGGGCTGCCGGCGGTGGCGGATCGCGCGGTCCTGGTGCCGACGGCGCACGACGAGCCGCCTCTCTACTTCCGGATCTTCGAGGAACTCTTCGAGGCCTCGCCTGGCTTCGTCTTCCAGACGCCGGAGGAGCGCGACCTCGTGCGGCGCCGGTTCTCGATCCAGCCGCGAGCGGAGACCGTCGCCGGGGTCTCGCTGCGAGCGCCGGAGAGGCTCGAGCCGGACGACTTCCGTCGCAAGTTCGCGCTCGAGGGCCCGCTGGTGCTGTGCGTCGGACGGGTGGATCGGGTGAAGGGCTCGGTGCACCTCGCCGAGGCGTTTCTCGAGTACCGCGCGCGCGGAGGTGTGGGCACGCTCGTGTTCCTGGGGGTCGTGAGAGCCGCGCTCCCGTCCGACCCGGCGATTCGATGTCTCGGCTGGGTGGACGAGGCCGACAAGTGGAACGGCCTCGCCGCAGCCGACGTGAGCGTCATCGCGTCTCCGTACGAGAGCCTCTCGCTCGCCTTCCTGGAGAGCGCCGCGGTCGGTACACCCGTGCTCGCGTATGGCGCGTCGGCGGTGCTCACGGGGCAGTGTGCGCGCTTCGGCGTCGGGGTGACGTTCGCCGACTGGGCGAGCTTCGGCGCCGGGCTCGACTCGCTCATGAGCGACGCCCGACGCCGCGAGGTGCTCGGTGCCAACGGCCGCGCGAGCGTCGCGGCACTTCCGGGCTGGGATGCGGTGCTCGACGCCTACCGCGTCGTGATCGACGGAGTGCGAGCGCGATGAGCCGCGACCGACGACGGGGAACGTGGACGATGGCGGGGGCGGTTCTGTTCCTCCTCGGCGCAGCGCTATCGATCGATCCCTCCCGCCTGCGTCGTGGCCCCCCGCTCGACGGCGAGGCCGGTCAGGTGCTGGCCGCCTACAGCCTCGCAGGTGACCACGACCTCCGGTACGACCGCCAAGACCTGGAGGAATCGGCCGCGCTGTTCGGCGGCGTACCCACGGAGCTCACGCTCGCGCGCACGGCCTCGGGCGAGCTCCGATACGTCGCCTCCGGGCTCGAGCCGTGGCTGGTGTCATGGCTGCTGCCGTGGCTGGGAGCTCGGTCGTTCCCGACGTTCCATTCGCTCGCGCTGGTGGCCGCCGCGGCGCTGGCTTGGTGGGGCGCCGGCGGACGAAGCGCTCGAGACGCGGCCTGGGTGCTCACCGCGCTCACCGCGTCGGCGCTGCCGATCTGGCTGTTCCGGTTCACTCCCGAGGCGTATCGAGCCGCGCTGGTCCTCGCGGGCGCCGCGATGCTGGCGCCGCGCCCGAACGCGGAGATCGAGGATCCATGGACGATGCGTCCCGCCCATGGGCTGCGGGCCGCGCGAGCCGTCGCCGGGGGCGCAATCCTCGGGTTGGCGACGTGGGAGCTGGGCCCCGCGGGCGCGTGGCTCGGCCTGGTGCCGTTCGCCACGATGCCGCAGACCATGGGAGCGCAGCGGCGGCGCCTGGTCCTGGCTCACGCGGTCTTGGCTCTCACGGTGCTGGTATCGGTCGCCGTCACGCTCCATCTCGCACCACTCTCGCGCCTGAGGAGCCTGGATCCGTGGCGTCATCCTCGCGAGGCGAGGTCGTTCACGACCCTGCTCCCGCGGGAAGACGGGCAGGACTTCGCCGCGGTGGGTGAACCGCTTCCCCCTCGGCCCGGCAGCGTATCGGACACGATGCGCGCCTACGCTCTCCGGGATGCTTTCGCCGGGCGGTTCTCCGGTGCGATGTGGTGGTACCCCTGTGCCGGGATCGCCGTGCTCGCGGTGGCCGTCCGGCGCCCACGGCCGTGGCGGCTCGCGCTCGTCACGATCGCCGTGGCCGGCCTCTCGGCGCACGCGCTCACCGAGCCGATGCGGATGGCCGGTCCCAGTGACGGCGCGGGTGCGGCCGTGGCCGCGCCTTTCTACGCGCTGATCGTGGTGGCGGGCGCGGGAGCGGTCGGGCTGCGGTCCCTGGTGGCGTCGTGGACGGCGGCGGGATTTCTCCTGGGAGAGCCGCTCACCAACCCGCTGGCTGCGGTTCGGGAGCCGGCGCTGCACGCCCGATCGCTGCCGTACACGCTCTTTCCGCTCGACGTGAGCCGGATCGGTCGCTGGCCGGGCGGGCGTCTCGTCGGGAAACCAGCGTCCGAAGGTGTGCTGATCGACGTGCGCGAGAACGTCGACGTCGTCACCTCGCCGTGCGATGTCTGGGAGGTGAGCTCGCCCATCGGTGCGGCCTGCTTCTGGACACCGGCGGAGGACGTCGCGGAGATGCTGGTGTGGCTCGCTCGCCCGGCGCCACCCCCCTCGGTGGTGGTTCGCGCCGGCCCCGTCCCCACGACCGTGACCCTGACGTTCGGATCGGTCCGGATCGTGCGTAGCCTGGCCGCGGCCGAGGTGGCCACGCTGGGCCTCGAGGGCGTCGGTGAGGGCTTCCCCGCCGCGCTCGATGGGCGCGACGGCTGGGCGTGGATCGCCCGGGTGCGGTCCGATCGAGCGTTCCAGCCCGCGCTCGCCGGGGCTGGACGGGACCGCCATTGGCTGGGCGTCGAGGTCGGGGTCCCCGGCGCACCGGGCTGAGGATGCAATGGAAGTGGCGGTCACCGGAGGGACGGGCTTCGTCGGGCGCCACGTGGTGCGGGCACTCGTCGACGCCGGCTGCTCCGTTCGCATGCTGGTGCGCGACCCAGCGCGTGTTCCCGCGGAGCTGGAAAACCGTTGTCGGCTCGTCGTCGGGGACCTGCTGCGGCTGGCGGACATCCGGGCGCTCGTCGAGGGCGCCTCGCACGTCGTCCACATGGCCGCGGTGGTCGGGAGCGGCGGGATGGACCTCGAGGGCTACCGGTCGGTCCACGTGAGCGGCACCCGCATGCTCGCCGAGGCCGCCGCCGACGCGGGCGCGCGACGTCTGGTGCACGTCAGCAGCGTCGGGATCTACGGGGACACGCGCGGGTCGGTCGCCACCGAGGGGATGGACGCCCGACCCGAGGACCCGTACGAGCTCAGCAAGTGGGAGGGTGAGGAGGTCGCACGCGAGATCGCCGCGCGGACCGGGCTGCCGCTGGTGGTTCTGCGTCCGGCCGGGGTCTACGGCCGGTGGGACCGGCGCCTGCTGAAGCTCTTCCGCGGGATCGCGCGTGGGCGCTTCGTCATGATCGGGCCCGGAACGTGCCGCTATCACCTGGTGCACGTGGACGACGTCGCCGCCGCGGTACTCCTCGCGCTGAACCACCCGGCCGCGGTCGGCGAGGACTTCATCGTCGCTGGTCCCGAGGCGGTGACGCTCTCCGATCTCGTCGCACGGATCGCCAGGCTCGCGGGCAGGCCGGTGCCGCCGCTGCGGCTGCCGCTGCCGCTCGTGATGCTGGCCGCGCGGGTGGTGGCCGCCGTCTGCCGCCCGCTGGGTGTCGAGCCGCCGCTCTATCCCGAGCGCGTCGCCTTCTTCACCAAGGATCGGGCTTACTCGATCGAAAAGGCGCGGCGCACGATCGGCTTCGAGCCGGCGATCGGACTCGACGAGGGGCTCGCGCGCACCATGCGCGATTACAGGGAGGATGGCTGGCTGTGACCACGCGGCGGTTGTGGTCGATCGACGGCAACTCGCAGCGGCTCGACGGCGGCGCGATGTTCGGGAACGCACCGCGCGAGCTGTGGGCCACGTGGGCCACGCCGGATGAGCTCAACCGGGTTCCCCTCTCGTGCCGGGCGTTGCTGGTCGTGGAGGAGCAGCGCACGGTGCTGTTCGAGAGCGGCATCGGAGCGTTCTTCGAGCCGCGGCTGCGAGATCGCTATGGTGTCGTGGAGAGCGAGCATCGCCTCGTCCACAGCCTCGCCAGCGCCGGCGTGCGCCCCGAGGACGTCGATGTCGTGGTGTTGTCGCACCTCCACTTCGATCACGCCGGCGGCATCCTCTCGGCCTACGAGCCCGGGTGCCCGCCTCGGCTGGTGTTTCCGAACGCGCGCTACGTGGTCGGCGACGCGGCGTTCCGGCGCGCCTGCGAGCCCCATCCCCGTGACCGCGCTTCGTTCATCCCCGGATTGCCGGATCTGCTGCTCGCCACCGGCCGCTGCGAACGGCTCCGGACCGATCGATCCGAGGTCCTCGGGCCGGGCTACCGGTTCTGGCTGTCCGACGGTCACACGCCCGGCATGGTGCTGGGCGAGATCGCGAGCGCGGACGGCCCCGTGGTGTTCGTCGCCGACCTGGCTCCCGGGCGAGCCTGGGTGCATGCGCCGATCACCATGGCCTACGACCGGTTCCCGGAGCGCGTCGTGGACGAGAAGCTCGCCCTCTACGCGGAGTGGCTGACGCGCGGTTCGCGGCTCTTCTTCACCCACGATCCGGAGATCGCGATCGCGCGCCTCGGCCGCGACCCACGCGGGCGCTACGTCGCCACCGAGGAGCGACGGGAGCTCATCGGCGAGCCTGCGTGACGAACGTCGCGCAGGAGGGGCGCCGCGCCTCCTGCGCCGTCACCTCGATCAACCGAGCCGGAGCGCGAACGGCAGCACCGCGAGCGGCTCGCCCGCGGTGCACGAGCTCGCCAGCGTCATCCACACGTCGACCACCCGAGCGGTCCGTGCTCGGCCTCCCGCGAGCTGCTCGGTCAGCCAGGGCAGCAATCCCGGCGATCGGTGCATCGACACGAGCTCGAGCGGCTGGTCGCGGGGTATCCCGGCCTTCTCGCGAAGCATCGCGAGCGCCCGTCCCAGGCCGCCGGTCGCGTCCACGAGGCCACGCTCGAGTGCCTGACGCCCGGTCCACACCTGGCCTTCGGCGTGGGCTTCCGCCGCCTCGACCGTGGTGTTGCGCCCCTGCGCGACGCGGTCGAGGAAGACCCGGTAGGTGTCCTCGAGGTGCTCGCGAAGCTTGCGGCGCTCGCTGCGCGTGAACTTCCTCGACTCCGAGAACAGCGCGACGTTCGCGCCGCGGCCGTATCCGTCCTTGTGCACGCCGACGCGGCGGTAGAGCCGTCCGATCGAGACCTTCCCGCCGAAGACGCCGATCGAGCCGGTGAGGGTCGTGGCGGCGGCGACGACCGCCGTCGCCGGCGTTGCCACGTAGTAGCCGCCCGACGCGGCGTAGTCCCCCATCGATGCGATCACCGGCTTCTTCTGCTTGGTGCGCACGACCTCGCGCCAGATGACGTCGGATGCGAGCGCTGACCCGCCTGGACTGTCCACCCGCAGGAGCACCGCCTGGATCGACTCGTCACGGCGTGCCTTGCGCAAGGCTTGGACCACGCCGGCGGACGTCGCGCCGGCCGCGGCGAGACCGCCGCTCGCTCCGGACCGGATCGCGCCCACCACCGGCACCCACGCCACGCGAACGGGCCGGCCGTGGCGCAGCGGACGCAGCCGGCGTCTGCGCAGCCGGCCGTATCGCTGCGGATCCACGAGCCTGGCGAGCGCCTTCGGCGAGTCCTCGCCAGCCAGCTCGACGAACACCTCGTCCTCGAAGGCGAGCCGATCGACGAGCCCCGCGGCCAGCGCCTCCCGCGCCAGGAACGGGCCCTGGTCCACGAGAGCCGCGACCTCCGCCTCGGTCTTGTGCCGGCCGCGCGCGACGGCCGCGCAGCTCTGCTCGAACAGGTCGTCGACGAGGGAGGCGAGCGCCGAGCGTGCGTCGTCGCTGAGGGACGAGCGGGTGAAGGGCTCGACGGCGCTCTTGAATCGCCCGACCGGCTCGAGATCCACGTCGACGCCGAGCTTCTCGAGCGCGGGCCCGAACAACGCGACCTCGGCGCGGATCCCCGCCCAGTGGATGGAGCCGGTCGGGTGCAGGACGAGCTGGTCGGCGATCGCGGCGGCGAGGACGTACGCGCGGGCGTCAGCCGACTCGATGAAGACGAGGACACGCTTGCCCGCGCTGCGAAGCCCCGCGAAGCCTTCGATGAGGCTCTCGATCTGGCCCCACCCACCATCGAGCGCGCCGATCGTGACCAGCATGCCCTCGAGCTTCGGGTCGCGTGCCGCCTCGTCGAGAAGGTCGACGACCTCGGGGAGGGATCGCTGGTGACCCCGCAACAGCCTGCGCAGACCCGCACGGGCCGGATCCTCGGACAAGGCGCCCGCCAGGGTCAGCCTGACGTACCGGTAGGGCGCCGGGCCGCGCGTGACGCGCAGATAGGCGTTCACGAACAGCGCGCGCGCGTTCCACAGCAGCCATCGGAGGACCTCGAGCATCGTCGTCGGCACGGTCGATCGGGACTCGCGGGAACCTACCAGAGCGTCTCGGCCGACGGCCATCGGGCTGGTTCGGGCGAGCCCTCGGCAGCGCAGCAGGTCCGGTTGGACGGCCATCGCGTTCTTCGTGCGCGCCAGGGGCTATGGTATGACTCGTCATTCACGCGACGCGGGCCCGCGCCTCGGCCCTCGACGTAGGAGGAACCGATGGCGAGAGAATGGCTCGATGAGCTCCGAGACCGACTGTTCGGCACCGCCTTCCGCGCCGACGCCGAGCCCGGCCTCCTCGAGCTCGTGCGTCCGATCCCGCCCTTCGACGGTCGCGGCTCGGCTCTCGTGGCGTTCGGCTCGCTGCTGGTGGTGATCGGCAGCGTCGCGTTCGGACTGGTGTCGCTCGCCGGACTGCTCGCCGCTCTGGCGGCGATCTACCTGATCCTCGTGCATGTCTTCGGTGTCCGGTTCGAGCCGCCCGAGGTATCCGGATTCGGTCTCTGAACGGCGGCTTGGCCAGCTAGGGCGAGCGCCGTGGCCACCGGTCCTGGACGATCGCACGGCGGGCGTGCGGCGCACCGTGTCCTCGCGGTCGACGACGATCCGCTGATGCTGGACGCGTACCGCCGGCAGTTCGCGGGCGGGGACTACCAGCTCAGCACGGCGAGCGATGGCGTCCAGGCGCTCGCCGCGATCCACCGCGATCCGCCCGACGTCGTGCTGCTGGACCTGGTCCTCCCGCACCTCGACGGACTCCAGGTCTGTCGCGAGATCCTTCGTCACGGTCTGCTCGACTCGGTGGCGATCATCGTGGTCACGTCGCGCACCGAGAGCCAGCTCAAGATCGACGCGTTGCGGGCCGGTGCCAGCGACTACGTGACCAAGCCGTTCGAGCCGGAGGAGCTCGACGCGCGGGTTCAGGCCCACCTGAAGACCAAGGTGCTGCGCGACGAGATCCGTGCGATGCAGGAGAGGCTCGTCGCGGGTGGCAAGCGCGAAGCGGTGATCGAGCTGGCGGGAGCGGCCGCGCACGAGATGAACCAGCCGCTCACCGGGATCCTGGGGCGGGCCGCGCTCCTCGACCGCAAGCTCGAGCCCGAGCACCCTGGGCGCCGTGACCTCGAGATCATCCGCGAGCAAGCGGAGCGGCTCGGCCGGTGCGTGGCGCGGCTGGCACGCGTCAGCTCCTACGACACCACGGAGTACGTCGGCGAACGCCGGATCCTCGACCTCGAGCAGGCATCGAGCTCGCCAGGCGGCGCTCCCACGGCCCTGGTGGTCGTGCGAGCCCCCAGCATCCTGGAGGCCACACGGGCCGCCGCTTCGGCCGCCGGCCTCGCGGTGGCCGTTCCTGGCGCGGACGAGTCCCTGCCGAACGCCTGGGACCGCTCGCAGGCCGTGGCCCTCGTGCTCGAGCTGGAGGCGGGGCAGTCGGCTTCCGATCTGCTCCTGGCGACCGCCAACCGGCTCTCGTCCCGCGAGATCCCGGCCGTGGTGGTCGATCCCACCGGAGCCACCAGGTCGAGCGCGACCATCGAGCACCTGGGAGCGCTGGTCGCGGAAGGAGCGCCACCGGATGCCGCGTCGATCGAGCGTGAGCTGCGACGCGCGCATCGCCTGGGACGGTTGCTACGCCGGCTCGAGAGCCGCGAACGTGACCTCGCCGCCGCTCGAACGCTCGACCCTCTCACCGGCTTCGCGCGGCGCGAGCACTTCGTCGAGGTGCTGCGAAGCGAGGTCCGACGAGCGCGGCGCTACGGCCTCGACCTCGGCGTCGCCGTGTTCGACGTCGACGACTTCGCCTCGATCAACGCCCGCTGGGGCGAGGAGATCGGCAACCGCGTGTTGCGCGATCTGGCGCTCGTGATCCGCGGCTGCACGCGCGAGGTCGACGTCCTGGGGCGCCTCGGGGGTGAGCTCTTCGGGCTCGTGTTGCCGCACACCGGCGCCGACGACAGCGCCGCGGCTGCGGACCGGATGTGCGGTCGCGTCAATCACGAAGCTGCGGCGATCGTCGAGTCGATCCGGCGATCGGTGGAGCGGACCAGCTTCGGTCTGGCGAGCCACGAAGTGCACCTGACCGTGAGCGTGGGCGTCGCGAGCGCGGGAGCGCCCGGCACGCTGGATCCGGAGGAGCTGCTCGCAAGGGCCGAGGCCGCGCTGCACCGCGCGAAGGTCGAGGGAAAGAACCGGGTGGTGACGGACGAGCCGCCGGGCGCCCCCGCGGTGCCGCCGTGAGCGCTCCCGCCATCGATGCGGGTGCCCGATCGGCACGCGTGCAGCGCGCGAGGGCTCGTCGTCGGCTGGTCGAGGCGTGCGACCGCGCCGCGCTCGTCGTCGCCGGCTTGTGGGCCGCGAGCATGGCGAGCGGAGCATTCCGGCCGTCGCTCGATTCGCCGCCGGGCTGCTCGGCCTGGTTCATCGCGCTCGGGACCGCGTTGGTCGCGGTGCTCGCGGTCCGTCGCCGGTTCGACCCGGTCACGCCTCTGCGAGAGGTGCCGCTCATGCAGCGGGCGGGCGAGCTCGCCGCCGGGCGCTGGTTCGCGTCGCCGCGGGTCGTCTGGATCGCCTTCGTCGTCGTCGCGCTGCTCCTCGCGGGCGGCTCGATCGGCCGCCATCGCGCCTTTGCCGCCCAGGGTAGCGAGCTCGCTCTGTTCGAGAACGTGCTGTGGAACTCGGTGCACGGGCGGCCCGGTGTGAGCAGCTTCCTCGGTGACCGGTCCCTCGCCTTGCCGTTCGGGCCTCTGCTGGCGGTGCTCGCGATCCCGTACGCGCTCGTGCCCCGCGCCGAGACGCTGCTGGTGTTCCAGGCGCTCGCGGTGGCGGCTGGCGTGTTCCCGTTCGCGCGCCTGGCGCGCCGCGAGATCTCGGCTTCGTTCCTCGTGAACGCGTTCGTGGTGGCGCAATCGGCCTACCTGCCGGCGCGGTTCGTGGCACGTGCCGATTTCCTGCCCGCGCTCCTGGCCACTCCGCTCCTGCTCGAGTGTCTGGCGTCGCTTCGCGAAGGGCGGACCCGGCGAGCGATCTGGAGCTGGGCAGCCGCGCTCGCGTGCGACCCGGCGGTCGCGCCCGTCGCGGCCGCGCTGGGGCTCTTCGCCGCGATCGCCCAGCGTCGACGGGCGCTAGGGGCCGCGCTCGTGGGCATCGCGGTGGCCTGGGTGCTCGTGGTGGCTGCCTTCACGCCGGGGGTGGCTGCGGCGCCGGATCGCTTGCTCGCTCTCGCGAGCCTCGGGCACCCGATGCTCGTCGGCTCCGGGGCGGCTTGGCAGCTGCCCATGCTCGTCGGTCTGACCCTGGCGCCGCTGGCACTCCTTCCACTCTTCGCGCCGGCACACGGGATGCTCGCTCTTCCATCCCTGGTCCTGGCCGGGGTCGGTGCGGCTCGGGGCGGCGCGTTCGCCTGCCACGTCGCGGTGGCCACGCCCCTGTTGCTGGTCGCTGCGCTCCATGGTGCCTGCACGCTGATCCGGCGCGACGACCTGCGGACGATCGTCGCCTTCTACCCGACCGTGGCCGAGCTCGAGCGATACCTCGCGGCGTTGCTGCTGGTCGCGGCCGCTGTGTTCATCGGCTGGTCGCCGATCGCCGAGGTCCGTCTCGCCACCGCGGCGGACAGCATCGACCGCCAGAGGATCCTTGCCGGGCTACCTGCCGACGAGCCGGTCAGCGCGCAAGGCAACCTGGCCGCGCACCTCGCACGTCGCCGCGACGTCGGCTTCTACCCGGACCGCCTCGCGCCGTGGATCGTGGTGGATGGCGGCCGCTGGTCCGGGCCCACGTCCGGTGGCTCGGTGGGAGAACCGTGGCGTGCCCGGCTTCGAGCGACCGCCGGATGCCGGCTGGAGGAGGGGAGGGGCGCCGTCGAGCGCTACCACTGCGACGCCGCCGCGCTACGCTCGCTCGAGCTGGCGAGCACGAACTCCCCGTGACGGCGCGACGGCTCGCCCCCCTCCCGATCGCGCTCGTCGGGCTCGCCCTGGCCACGAGCTGTGCCTCGTCCGGCGGCGTGGCGGTGCCGATGGGGCCGGCGCCGGGCTACGTGGAACCGGCCGGGTTCATCGTCAGCCTGTCTCGCACGCCTCTCATGAGCCGGGGGCACGGCGTGCTGCTGGTGGGCTACGACGTCGAGGCGATCGGGCCCGACGAGACGGTCGAGTTCCTGCGCAAGGCCGCGGACCTCCATCGCGAGCTCGATGCGCCCGCCACGCTCTTCCCGACCGGGCTCACCCTCGAGACGCTCGCCGACGAGTTCCGGACCATCGCGTCGAGCGGCCGGTTCGACGTCGAGACCCACACCTACACCCACGAGCGCCTCACGCCCCTGTTCGAGGAGACGGTCGCCGGTTCGCGCTTCTTGCCGGCCGCTCCGCAGGAAGTCGTCGAGGCCTCGATTCGCAGGAGCGTCGAGGTCTCGGCCCGCGTGTTCGGTCGTGCGTCGATCGGCCTGACCGCGCCGTTCGGGGCGTACCGGGGTCTCGTCGATCGTCCCGACCTGCTCGCCATGCTGCAAGCCGCGGGCATTCGTTTCGTGCGCTCGTACAGCCGCAACGAGCACGACTGGCAGCCCGTGACGTTCGACGCGCAGCCCTTCTGGTATGCCATGCAAGGACACCCCGCGATCCTCGAGATCCCGATCCAGGGATGGCAGGACGTGTTGTGGCGGGAGACGCACGGCTGGGGGGATCTCGCCGGCTACCGGCACACGCTCGACGAGGCCCTCGACACGGTGGCGTCGCGGAACCTCGTGTGGAGCTACTGCGGCCACGACTGGGGCAGCCTGCGTGGCGATCCGGAGCTCACGCTGATCCGCCACCTCCTGGAGGGTGCCCGCCGGCGAGGCGTCGTGATGGCGACCCATCGGGACTTCTACGATGCGGCGCGAGCCGCCGCCGCGCCGCGATCGCTCCCCGTCGGCTGACACCTGGAGCGAAACGCGCGGGTGAGGACCCGTCCTCACCCGCGCGTCGTGCGGTCGCCGGCCGGTCAGGCGCGAGCCGTCACTTGGGAGCGGCGGTCTTGTCGGCCTCCGCGCGCAACGCGCGGACCTTGTCGAGGAGCTCCTTCGAGTAGAGGTTGCCCGCCTGCGACTCGGTGACCCGGTTCGAGATGTCCTTGAACTGCTGCCAGAACTGGTCGCTCGGCTTGGGGAGGTCCTGAACGCCCGCCTTCGCGATCTCGGCCTTGGAGTCCTCGTTCACCTTGCGCAGCGACTGGGTGATGATCTTCGCTTGCTCGACCATCGTCTTCGAGAGGTTGGCCTGGAGCTCGGGGGTCAGCGCGTCGAACGCCTTCTTCGACATCACCACGCCGCCGGTCGCATGAACGAAGGGAACCGACTGCACGTACTTGACCTTGCTGAACCACTGCAGGCCGATCATCCCCGACGGCGGGCCGTACACCGTGTCGATCAGGCCCGTCTGGAGGGACTGGAGGACGTCCGGGATTCCGAGCGGCACGGCCTGCATCTTCGCCTCGCCCACGAAGGCGGCGGTCAGGGGATCCCCCTCGGCGGCCCAGATCTTCGCCTTCTGCAGTCCTTCGAGGTTCTCGATCTTGAGGTTCGAGTACATGAAGACGAAGCCGGTCTCGGTGAAGCCGAGGAGCTCGAAGCCCTTCTCGCGGAACGCGGTCTGGAAGTGCGAGAAGATGTTCTCGTAGACGTGATCGACCTCCGCGTAGTTGGAGAAGAAGAACGGCAGGTCGAGGACGTGGACGGAGGGCAGGATCTCGGCGAGGCCCAGTCCGGTGAGGTGCGCCGCCTGGAGCTGGCCGATCTTGAGCTTCTTGACGATGTCCTTCTCGTCGCCCGAGACGCCCAGGTAGAGCTTCAGCTCGACCTTCTCACCGCTCGCCTTCTTGATCGCGTCGGCCGCGCTCCTGAGCTCGGAGGTGCCCGGTGCGCCGTCGGGAAGGATCGTCGCGAGCTTGATCGTCTGCTTGGCCGCGTCCTGAGCGTTCGCGCTGGGGCCGACTGCGCACAGTCCGAGCGCGAGCGCGGCGATGGCGACCGCTCGTCCGGCGAAGCGTGGCGGGTTCGTGGGTACGTTCATGAGTCCTCTTTCTCGACGAGCCTTCGGTTGAGGGTTTTGCTCCGTGCGAGCCGAAACCAGACCAGCATCCTTCAAGCTATCGAAAAGGTGCGGCCAGCGCCACCGGAATCGGATCCACGGCGGGCCTCGGGCGGCCTGAGTCAGGCGAGCTCGACGTGGTCCTTGGCGATGATCCGGTCGAGCAGCGCCTCGACCCGGTCGGCGTCGGGGCCGAGCGGATGGACCAGCATCGCGGCGATGGCCGCGTCGCGGCTCTTGCGGACCGAGGCCTCGATGGTGAGCTGCTCGTAGCTCTTGACCGCCTGCAGCAGGCCGAGCTGCGCCGGGGTCAGGGGCGCGGTCGGGCGCGGGACCGCGCGGGATCGTGCGATCCGCGCCGGGATCTCGACCACCGCCTTGGGCTCGACGTTCGGGATCGCGCCCTCGTTCCTGACGTTGACGACCTGCTCGGTCCCGAGATCCAGCGAGATCGCCTCCACCAGCTCGACCGCGACCACCGAGTAGTACGCGCCGCCGCGCTCGGAGAGTGCCGCGGGCTTCTCGTGCTGGGTGACGTCGCGATAGATCGCGAGCAGGCGGTCCTCGATCTCCATCACTTCCTGCGCACGCGACCTCGGCGCCGCCTTGAGGCTCGCGAGCATGGCGGCCCGGTGGTAGAAGAACCGCAGGTAGTAGAGCGGAAATCCGCCCACCGCGCGGACCAGGTGGGGCGGATCGATGAGGTCGGGAAGGTTCGCGGGTGTGCCCCCGGCCAGCGCCTCGAGGACCGCGTCGGTCACGTCGCGACCCTCGACCGTCACCCGTCGAAGCCACGACAGGTGGTTGAGGCCGACGTAGTCGAAGTCGATGCGATGTGCCTCCACGCCGAGGTGCGCGGCGAGCGCCATCCTCGCGTCCATCGGCACGTTGCAGAGCCCGATCGCCTTCGGATGGCCGTGGTCGAGGATCGCCTCCGTCACGAGGCCGCTCGGATTCGTGAAGTTGAGCAGCCAGGCGTCCGGGCACACGCGCTCGATCGCCCGGCACAGGTCGAGTGTGACGGGGATGGTGCGGAGGGCCTTCGCGAAGCCGCCCATGCCGGTGGTTTCCTGGCCGATCAGGTCGAACTCGAGGCAGAGCTGGATGTCGGCGTGGCGTGCCTGCTGCCCACCCACCCGGACCTGATTGACGACGAAGTCGGCGCCGTCGAGCGCCTGGTCGCGATCGAGCGTGGCGCGGACCAGCCCCGGGGCGCCGCGGTGCTCGGCGACGCGTTCGCAGAACCCGGCGACGGCCGCGAGCCGTGGACCGTCGATGTCGTGCAGCGCGACGGACTCGAGGCCGAGCGCCGCCCGGCGCTCGAGCAGGCCGTCGAGGAGCTCGGGCGTGTAGGTCGACCCACCACCGATGACCGCGATCTTCACGAGGCCTCCAGGTCCGGGTGGACGTACGTCTCGGCCAACCGGGTACGGATCGTGCCGCTGGCCAGCCCACCGAGATGGCGGTCGAAGGCGTAGAGAACACCGCCGAGCACCGGCTCCACGTCGAGGAGTCGGAGGTCGAGCGCGGTGTAACGTGGATCGAGCGCGTGGCGAAGCGCGTCGTACATGACGGCGCTCCGCGCGCGTTGCCAGAGGCTCCCGCCCAGGACGATGGGGATCGCCTCATCGGGCGCGAAGAGGCGTTGCAGGATGACGTTCGCGCACCGCGCGGCCTCGCGTCCGGCTTCGGCGATCAGTTGGGTGGCGACGGGGTCACCGCCGGTCGCCGCCTCGAACACGAGCGGCGCGAGGCTCGCGGGGTCGAACACCTCGCGAGCGCCGACGAAGTAGAACTCGATGACGTCCTCGAGATGGGGCAGCCCGAGCCTTGCCGTGATGAGGTCGTAGAGCGCCGTCGGCGTGCCGCGCCCGTCGTGTCCACGCATGGCCGCGGCGATGGCCTGCTCGCCCAGGTCGAGCGCGCCGCCCGAGTCGCCGAGGATCCGCGACAGTCCCCCGACCCTGTGCAGCACACCGTGCCGGTTCACGCCGATCTGGTTGGCGCCCGTGCCGGCCACCAGTCCGATCCCGACGCCGTCCGATGTCCCTGCGCGCAGGGCGATCGTCGTGTCGTTGGTGAGCGTGAAGACCGGGACGGGGCTCACGCCGGCCAGCAGTCGCCGGCAGGTGTCGAAGTCGACCGCGCGATCGGCGCCGCAGAGACCGAAGCCCGCCGCCACGATCGTCCCCGCCGACACGCCGGCGCGCTCCATCGCGCGAGCGATGGCGAGGCGGATCGCTTCGGCCGCGCAATCCTCGCCGACCACCTGGAAGTTCGAGCCGCCGCCCCGCCCCGCGCCGAGCACGCGCCCAGCGCGGTCCGCGACGCACGCGATGGTCTTGCTGCCACCGCCGTCGACACCCAGGAAGAGGTCCATTCCGCCGTTCCGTGGCACGACTTCCGAGGCCGCTCGGTCAGCGCTTTCGCGACGCGAGCCAGAGATCGACCGGGAACTCGGTTCCTGCGGGAGGCGTGTAGGGCAGGGGGATCCGTCGTCCCTCCGCGGCCGACGCGTACGCGGCGAGCATGATCTCGAGCACCGCCACGCCGTCCTCGCCGGACTCCATCGGCGTCGTGCCGTCGCGGATGCAATCGACGAAGTGCTGCATCTCCTGAGGGTAGCCGTTCTGCCAGAGCTCCTCGTACATCGGGAAGCTCCACCCGCGGCGCTCGTCGGCGCCGTCGTTGTAGCCCTTCTCGCTGTACACCGAGATGCCGCTACCGAGCGTGAGATCGGTCTTCAGGACGCCTGCGGTGCCGTAGATCTCGACGATCGAGCTCATGCCGCCCTTCAGCGCCCACGAGCTCTCGATGACCGCCGTCTTTCCGCCCTCGACCTCGAGGATCGCGATCACGTGGTCCTCGAGGTCCGTGGTGGCGCCGTGGAGATAGGTGGCCATGTGGGCCGTGACCGCCTCGATGCGCGGTTTGCCGAGCAGCCATCGGCAGTACTCGATCGCGTGGCAGCCCATGTCCATGACGATCCCGCCACCCGCTTGATCGCGCTGGAAGAACCATGGCGAGTACGGGCCGGCGTGCTTCTCCGATTGTCGGACCATGTACACGTCGCCGAAGGCGCCCTGGTCCATGAGCTGCTTGGCGCGCACGAACTTCGGCACGAAACAGAGCTCTTCCGCGTAACCGAGGACGACCCCAGCCTGCCTGCAGGCCGCGACGCAGCGGCGGCCCTCGTCGAGGTCGAGGGTGAGCGGCTTCTCGCACACCACGTGTTTCCCTGCGGCGGCGGCCGCCAGGATCACCTGACCGTGGAGGTAGTTGGGCGTGTTGACGCAGATCGCGTCCACGTCGTCCGCCGAGACGACCTCTCGCCAGTCGGTGCTGAAGCCGGGGACGGCGTTGCGCTCGGCGAACGCCTTCGCGCGTTCGGCGCTCCGTGACCAGCACCTCGTGATCGCCGTGCCGGGCACCCGGCGCAGCGAGTCGACGTGGACCTGGGAGATGTAGCCGGACCCGACGATGCCGAAACGGATCGGCCGGTCGGCCGCGATGGTTCTCATGCCTTGGGGACCTCCTGGTCCTGTACGTCCGATCGCGGCCGGTCATCGGCCTGAGCAGCTTCGTCGGACCGCCGCGCGGAGGTGAGCCGGCGGATCCACCAGCCGAGGAACGGCGTGGCGCGAAGCCGTTCCAGCTCACGTTCGGTGTCGGTGACCTGCGCCTCGAGCACCGCCACGGTGGCACGCGCTTCCGCGATGGACGCGTCCCGCCCCTCGACCTCGGCACGGAAGTGAGCCACCTCGCGTCCGCGAACCTCGCTCTCGTGCGTCAGGCGCTCGAGCTCGCCCGCCATGCGCGCCTGTTGCTCGTGGGCCTCGGTGCGCGCCCGTGCCAGCTCGGCGGTGAGATGCTGCGTCGACGACTCGGCCAGCGCGAGCGCCTGCTGGGATTCCCGGACCGCGACCTCCGCGGCGGCGCGTGCTTCGCGCTCCCGTGCGAGCGCGTGCTGGCTCTCGTGTGCGGCCAGCTCGGCCACGCCGCGAGCCTCACGCTCGAGTACGATCGCCTGCTGGCTCTGTCGGGTGGCGAGCTCCGCGGCCGCGCGCACCTCGCGCTCGTGCGCCAGGGCGTCCTTGAGTCCCGAGATCTCGGTGGCGAGCCGCTCCGCCTCGCCACGGGTGGCGACGGCGGCCTCGTGAGCTTCCCGTCGTGCCAGGTCGAGACGTTCCCTGGTCTCGCCGAGCTCGCGCAGCGCTCGGTCCCTTTCGCGCTCGACGTCCGCGACGCCGTCCTTGAGCTTGCGGATCTCTTCGTCACGAGCCGTGCCGCGGGAGCGCTCGTGGTCTCGCTCGCGCGTCACGGCCTCGAGCTCCGCGTGCTTGCGAACGATCTCCGCGGTGCGGGCCTCGATCTCGCCCCGCAACGCGGCGACCTGCCGTGCGAGATCCTCCGCCTCCGCGCTCCGGGCGTCGAGGCGCTGCTCGAGCTGGTGCGCGCGGGCCTCGAGTGCGTCTCGAGCGCGGACGATCGCCTGGACTTCCTCCAGGGCCCGGTCGCGCTCGCGCTGGAGCTCGGCGGCCACGGCCTTGCTGCGCGCGGTCTCGAGCTCGCGCGCCGCGAGCTGTTCGCGCGCGTGCTCCAGCCGCCGATCCGTCTCGGCCACCTTCGCCTCGCTACGTTCGAGCGCGGCGGCGAGCTGCCGGCGCTCCTCCTCGGCGCGAGCGCTCGAGAGTTGTGCGGCCTCGGAGACGCGGTCGCGTTCGCGCTCGGCGTCGGCGAGCAGTCCGCGCAGTTGGACGGCATCCGCTTCACGCTGCGCGAGCTGCTCGCGGGTGTGCTCCAGCCGGCGCTCCGACTCCGCCGCCTTGGTCTCGCCTCGCTCGAGCGCCGCCGCGAGGTGGTCACGCTCTCGCGTCGCCGATCGAGCGGCGTCGGCGAGCCGGTCGCGCTCGCGCTCGACGTCTGCCACCGCGACCTTCGCGCTCGCCAGGTCGGCTTCTCGGCGGGCGACGGTGTCGCGCAGCTCGTCCGCGCGGCGATCGAGCTCGTGGATCCGCGCCTCACCGCGAGCAAGCTCCCCGGCGAGGCGCTTGCGCTCGTCCTCGCCGCGGGCGAGGGCCTCGTCGCGCGCTCGCACCGCGTCGAGGGCCCGCTCCCGTTCGGCCGCGCGATGCTCGACGAGCGCCCGGGTGCCCTGGAGCTCGTCGCTGATCTGGTCGCGCGCGGCTCGCAGGTCCCTCGCCTCGTCGGTCGCCCGCCGCAGCGAGGCGAGGGCCTCGTCGGCCCGTGCTCGCAGGAGTTCGCGGTCACCCCGCAGCGCCTCGGCCTCGCGGGCGATGCGGTCGCGCTCGGACTCGAGCTGGGAGGCTTGAGTGAGCTGCTCACGCCGAGCCGCGGCGGCCTGGTCCTTGATGGACGCCAGGTCACGAGTGCGGGCCTCGAGCTCGGCGCGCAGCAGGTTCACCTCGGTCGCCCGCTCGGCTTGCTCGCGATGGAGCGCGGCGAGCTCGACGTCGAGGGCCTCCGCACGGCGCACCGCGCCGCGGCTCCGCTCGATCTCGCGGAGACGGTCCTCGCGAGCTCGGAAGGCCTCGCCCGCGACCTGCACGAGCGTGCCGAGCACGGAGCTCCCGCGGGTCGCGCGCGTGGGCGCCCGCAGGTAACGATCGAGGGGCTCGATCGTGCGGTCCCAGGAATATCGGGCCTCGACCAGCCGACGGGCGTTCTGGCCTCGCCTGGCGACCTCGGCCGGATCGCGCAGGATCGCGGTGAGCAGCCGTTCGAGCGAGTCGTCCTCGGCGAGGTCGACGCACCATCCGGCCTCGGCGCTCTCGATCGTGGCCGCGATCTCGGTGAAGCGGTTGGTGATCACCGGCAAGCTGGCCGCGAGGTAGTCGACGACGCGGAACGAGAACGAGAGCTCGCGCTCGGCGTTGGGTTCCATGACGTCGAACGCGAGCTGGGCACGGGCGTAGCGTTCGAAGAGGTGGTCGTACGGCACGAGGCCGTGGAAGCTGAGCCTGGGGTGCGCGCCGAGCCGTTCCCGGGGGTCTCGATAGGGAACCGGGGCCTCGGTGGCGAGTGGATAGCTGCCGCCGTAGAGCTGGACGTGGCCGAGTCCCACGCGGTCGAGAGTGGCGAGCAGGCGCTCCAGCGGGCGCTCGGATGCCCGCCACGGCCAGAACACGCCGCCGGTGACGATGGTCGGATCGGCGACCGGCTTGCGCTGGAACCGAACCGGCGGGCGCGGATCCGCGGAGATCGGGACGACGTGGACCGGGAGGGTCCTGCAGTCGAAGCCGGCGAGCATCAGCCAGGGCAACGCGAACCAGCGCTGCCGCTCCGACGAGACGAGGAACGCATCCGCACGGCGGAGCTGCTCGACGAAGCGCGCGCCCTCGCGGTCGAGGGACGCTTGCTCGAACTGGGCCTCCACGAGACGCGGACCGTAAAGATCCGCGACGACCGGGATCGGGCACGGGTCGGGGAGGCGCTCGACCAGCTCCCAGTGACAGACGATCACCGCCTCCGCGCCGGATGCGGCGACCAGCTCGGGGATCGCCTCGGGATCGTCGTAGGGGAGGACCGCGCGAGCGCTCTTCGAGCCTTCGCGCGACGGCACGTCGACCGAACGGGTGACGAGACGGACGCGGTGCCCGCGCGCCTCGAGACCGGAGGCGAGCGCGTGGGCACGCAGCCCATTGCCGGTCACGGGAAGCCCAGGGACCGGTGGCATCCCCTGGAGGAGGATCAGGACGTCCATCAGGCGAGGCGCGCGCTGGCCCGGTCGGGGGAAGCAGCCGGTTGCAGTGGGCAGTGGCGGATCGTAGCAGGCACGATTCGGCCGCACCACCTCGGTCGCGACGCTTTGGTGGGGGCGCCGAGCCAGGGGTACAATCCAACTCCTCCCTTCGTTCGCCGCGCTCGAAGCTCGATCCATCGCCGATGCACGACGAACGACTCGCGCGTCTCGCCGACTGGGCGTCCGGACGCCCGCGTGGGCCCCACACGCTGGAGCTCGGGCTGACGATGGCCTGCAACGCGGACTGCGCGTTCTGCTGGCGGCAACACCCCGACACCAAGCTGGTGGGCGGGACCCTGTCCGCCTCGCGCTGGCGCGCGATCCTGGACGAGGCCCGCGAGCTGGACGTCCGCTACGTGCGCGTGATCGGCGAGGGCGAGCCGCTCCTTCATCCGGATGCTCCGGAGGTGCTCCGGCACGTGAAGCGCCTCGGGATCCGTTCGTTCCTGTGCAGCAACGGCACGCTCTTCACCCGCGAGCTGATCCACGACCTGGTCAGCTTCGGCTGGGATTGGGTGAGCTTGAGCGTCGAGGGACCCGACGCGGCGACTCACGACGCGCTGGTGCGGAAAGAGGGAGCGTTCGAGCGGATCGTCTGGACCGCGAAGCGCTTCGCGCAGGTCAAGCGGGCGCTGGGCAGCGACCGCCCCGGGCTCAACTTCGGGATGGCGCTCACGACCCGCAACTGGCGGCGCATCCCGGAGGTCCTGGCGCTGGCGGCGGAGGCGGGTGTCCACGCCGTCAATCTCGAGCCGATCACGGTCAACTCTTCGGAAAGCGTCTCGCTCAAGCTGAGCCCGGAGCAGGCGCGGGCCTTCGTCGACGAGGTGGCGCCGCGCGTGATGGAAGAGGGCCGTCGGGTCGGCGTGCGAAGCAACGCGGGTGGCCTGACCGCGCGGTCGATCCTCTCCACCAACCAGGTCCACCTGGCTCTTCTGGAGGCGGCGGACCAGGCGAGCGGCCTGCTCAGGGCGCCGTGCTTCAACCCGTTCTGGTTCCTGCACCTGCGGGCCAACGGTCAGGTCGGATCGTGCGGCTTCTGGCGACCGATGCACGACGAGAAGCTCGGCGACCGCACCCTCGATCAGGTTTGGTTCGGCGACTACTACCGGCGCATGCGCGGCCGGTTGCTCGAGGGGGAGCTCTTCCCCGTGTGCAGCGACTGCAACCTGGGGTTCGTCGAGGACACGCTCGCGATCCGCGCGGAGCTCGCCGGGGCGCTCGCGGCTCGGTCCCCGCGCGCCGTTGCCTGAGGCTGGGTTCGAGCGCCGCCCGGACCGAGCGGTCACGCGGGCTTGCCGAGAGCGAGCCCCACGCGGAAGGCGGGCCCGGCCCCCTCGAAGACCCGGTTTATCCAGGCCACCCGAGCGAGCCGTGCGGGCTCGGCCTTGCGCGGATTGGGCAGCGTGACCTCGATCCGGAAGGTGGTGGGATCCTCGAGGCAGTCCAGGAGATGCAGCGACTCGAGCTGCAGGCGTTCGAGCGCGATGCAGCAGCCCGATCTCGACCGGTCCACGAGCCGGGCGTCGAGCCGCGCCGTGGCGCGGTCGGGGTCCTCGCGGTTCACGATCACCACCTGCGCGACTTCGTCGCTGGGTGCGCGGTCTTCGGCGCGGCGCTCGGCGGGTGAGGACATGGGGCGCGGGGGTGGGTCCGGTTCCCGGTCCCGATCATCCCACGGCTGCAGCGAGTGGAGGAGCCTCGGCCCTCACCACCGCTCGCGCCGGGCGCTCGGGCCGCTCCACGACGAAATCGAGCCCGGTGGTCTCCTGGAACTCGTAGAGGGCGTGGTTGTAGCAGAGCCCCCTGCAGCCTTCCTCGAAGATCTTGTGCCGGAGCGCGTGCGTCTGGCGCGCGTTCCACAGCTCGCGGAGCGGCGTCTGGAACAGGTTTCCGACCGTCAACGACTGGTTTCCCCACACGCAGCAGGGCAGCACGTTCCCGTTCACGTCGACACCGAACTTCTGCACGAGCCCGAGGCATCGAACGGAGAGCTGATCGGCGCTGTGATAGGCCATCGCCCGCTGGTAGTACTCGCGCCGCACCCGAACCTCGTCGTCTCGCGCCGCGAGCCGGTCGATCGTCGCGAGGTACTGCTTCACCTGTTCGGGGTCGCGCACGTGCAGGAACGAGTAGCCGTTCACCGGCCAGAAGCCGAACTCGGCGCCGATCGAGCGTGCGAAGTCGTAGGTGTGCTCGAGCTGGTGCAGGTTCTTGTTGGTGACGACGTGGTAGATCGAGATCTTCATCGGCGACGCCTGGCGTAGCCGCTCGATGCCCTTGAGGATCTTGTCGAGCGAGATCTTGCCGCGCAGCTCGTCGTGCGAGTCGTCCAGCGCGTCGATCGACACCGAGAGCGAGTCGAGGTCGGTGTCGAGGAGCTCCTCGAAGCGCCTCTCGATGAGCGTTCCGTTGGTCGTGACGTTGACGCCGAGACGAAGATCCTTGGCGTAGCGCACCACGTCGAACAGGTACGGGATCACGAAAGGCTCGCCGCCAGTGAGGACCGCGTGCCGGGTGCCGAGCTCGGCGGCTTGCTCGAGGACGTTGCGGACCTGATCGTGGGGCATCATGTCGTGATGCGGCCACAGATCGCAGAACACGCACTTGAGGTTGCAGTTCTTGTTGAGCAGGAAGAGCAGGATCTTCGGATTCGGCGCGGGAGCCGCGCCCGACAGGTAGTCGAGGTAGCCGCGCTTGTCGCGCTCGAGCTCGGCGCGCTGGTGCGCCCTCGCGAGCCCCTCGGCCACCGGCCCGCCCGGCTCGGTCAGCACCTTTCGGGCGGCGCGCTGGTAGCGGGCGCGCAGCCGCTCGATCGGCCCGCGCGGCACGCGATAGGCCCGCACGTACGCGCGGGCGATCTCGATCCAGTCGAGCGTCTGCACGAAGTCGCGAGCGGCCTCGCCGAGGCGACGTCGCTCCGCGGGCGCGCCGAGCAGGTAGTCGACGTGATCGACGAAGCGATCCCAGTCCCGGTCGTCCGCCAGGAGCAGCTCGCGCCCGTGCTCGACCGGGATGCCCTCGGCGCCCTTGCGGGTGGACACGATCGGCAGCCGAGCCGCCATGTATTCCAGGATCTTCATGCGCGTGCCGCCCCCCTCGAGGAGGGGCACCACCGCGAGGTCGGCGGCCCGCAGGTGCGACGCCAGATCGTCCACCACGTCGGTGAAGATCAGCCGGTCGCTCTGGTAGCTCCGCGGAGGTCCCATGCCGCACACCAGCGCCTTGACGGCGCGCCCTCGCCGCGCGAGGCGCGGCAGGAGCTCCTCGGCGAGGATCCGCACCGCCTCGGTGTTCGGGCCGTAGTGGAGAGTGCCGTGGAACACCAGCACCTGCTCGTCGCGCCCGATGCCGTGGGCCGCGCGCGCGTCGAGCCGCAGCGGGCCGTCGTAGTTTCCGAGGTCGACGCCGTGCGGGATGATCGTGATCCTCTCGGGCGACACGCCCATCTCGATCAGATGGTCCCGGTCGACCTCGGAGAGCGCGATCACGTCCTGGACGTTCCTGCACAGGAAGCTCTCGAGCCAGCGCACGCGCCGCTGCGCGGCGCCCGCGAGCCCCGACGAACCAGCCATGCGCAGGTACTCGATGTTGTGCTGCATGATCGACGTGCGCACGCCGGTCAGGAGCCGCGTCACCAGCATCGGCAGCGCGTAGAACGGGAACTCCGCCTGCAGCAGCGAGATGCGCTCGCGCCGCACGGTGCTCACGATGCGGGCGAGGAAGTTGATGTCCAGGATGGGAACGAACAGCAGGCGATCCTGGGGCGGCACCCCGATCCACTCGAGGAGCTTCTCGCGCGCCGCGCGGTGATCTCGAACGCGCCGCGTCCACGCGGGGTAGGGCACCTCTTCGACGCGCTCGGCCGTGAAGCGCCAGTAGACGTCCTTGCGGTCGGTGATCAGCACGCACGGCGGCGCGAGGCGTCCGAGACCCTCGGCGGTGCGGACGATCTTGACCGCGGCGCCGTGGACCGCCGGGAAGACGTCACCGCGCGTGACGATGCCGATGCGCACGAGCCGGTGTCCTCGGGTGCTCAGGTGGGGGACGGCTCGGGGAGCGCGCCGGGCAGGCGTCCCTCGAAGATGAGCCGCCCGATCGGGGACTCGAGGAACCGGGTCTTGGCGAGCCCCGCGAGGATCGGCGTGATCGCGTCCGAGTCGCGGCGCAGGTAGCAGTCCTGGATGCAGGGTGAGGTGCAGTCGACGACGTTCTTGCGGAGCTCACGGGCCTTCGCGCCCTCCCAGAGCTCACGCAGCGAGCGTTGCCGGACGTTGCCGTAGGATTCCTTGGTGAAGTTCAGGTGCGCGTCGCAGATCAGCGTCTCGCCGTCCGAGTTGATGTACATCTCCTTGAAGCCGTTGTAGCACTTGGCCCGGTGGGGCTCGACGCGGTGACGGTAATAGTCCTTGAGAAGCAAGAGGTCGCCCGGCGCGTTCGCGCAGTGGAACCCCGTGCCGGGAAGCCGCCGCACCCACTCCGCGACCCGGTCCATCTCCCGGTCGAAATCCGCCAGGTTTCCGGGCTGGATCCACAGCGGATCGGTCGTCGGCCGACCCTCCTTCGACTCGTAGCCGAAGAGGTTGAGGAACTGGATCATGTTGCAGCCCGCGCGGCGGGCCATCTCGCCGATCGTGATCAGATCGCGGAAGCTCGCGTCCGAGACGATGCAGTTGATGCTGATCCACTTCCGGTAATCGCCGAGCTTCGCCTCCTCGTCGCGGATGGTCGCGATGGTGTTCCAGACCTTGCGGAAGACGCCCTTGCCGCGGATCCGGTCGTTCGCGTCCTCGAGCCCGTCGAGGGAGAAGTTGAGATGGACCCGCTGCAGCCTCGCCAGCGCGGCCGCGCGCTTCGGTCCGATCATGGTCCCGTTGTTGGTGACCGTGGTCTGGAAGCTCTTGTCCGCCGCGTACTCGAGGATCTCGAGGATGTCCTTGCGGTGGAACGGCTCGCCGCCGAGCGGGTTGAAGATCGGCACGCCCCAGGCGTGCACCTGGTCCATGATCGACTGGATCTCGGCGAACGACAGCTCGTTGGGCACGTCGTAGCAGACGCGGCACATCTCGCAGGTGAGATTGCACCGGAGCGTCAGGTTGACCGACACCCAATCAGGGCGGACCCACGCGCGGTTGAAGGTCCGCGAGGCCCAGAACCGGAAGTCGACGGCGTAGTCGCGGTACGTCTTCGAAGTGGCGAGCGCCATGGGGTCGGGCGGCCCTCGGTCGGCAGGGGCGTCGAGATCGGCTCGCGAGGACCCACGGGGGCGGGTGGCGGGCAAGCTAGCACACGGTTTCTCCGAGCCGCAACGAAAGAGCGATGCGCATCGCGGTGAACGCGCTGTTCCTGCGCTCCGGCCGCGTCGGCGGCTCGGAGATCGCTCTCCGGGGCCTGGTGCGCGCGCTCGCGGGGCTACGTCCGGACGATCGGATCCGCGTCTATGTGCCCGCGCCGGAGGTGGGCCGGCTTGGATTCGGAGCGGGGGTCGACGAGGTCGCCGCTCCCGTCCCGACCCGACCGCGGGCGGCGCGCATCCTCGGCGAGCAGACTTGGCTTCCGGCGCGGCTCGCGAAGGACCGGATGGACGTGCTGTGGAACGCCGGTTTCACGGCGCCGGTGGCGTGCCGCGTCCCGCAAGTCACCTCCATCTTCGATACTCAGCACCTCCGCCATCCGGAGTACTTCCGCCCGACGCACCGCCTGGCGTGGCGGGTGCTCGTGGACGTCGCGATCGCTCGTTCCCGGCGCGTGTCGTGCCCGAGCGCCGCGACCCGCGCGGACCTCGCCGCGCTTCGCCCCCGTCACGCAAGCAAGTACCGCTACGTCCCGCTCGGAGTCGAGGACGACTGGCTCGCGGTCCCCGGCGCCGCCGAGCGTGCGGACTGGCGCGGACGCTTCGGGCTGCCCGATCGCTTCGCGGTGTGTGTCGGCACGACACATCCGCACAAGGGGCACGCGACGTTGCTGCGCGCCTGGCGCGCGTTGCTCGATGCGGGGCCGCCACCCCCGCCGCTGGTCTTGACCGGAGTGACCGGGTTCGCCGACGCCGCGGTGCGCGAGCTCGTGCATCGCCTCGAGCTCGGCGCGCTGGTCCGGCATCTGGGCTGGATCGCTCGTGACGATCTCCGGGGGCTGGTGGGATCGGCCGAGGTCGCTCTCGTGCCGTCTCGGTTCGAGGGGTTCGGCTTGCCGCTGCTCGAGGCGATGGCGCTCGGGACACCGACGATCGCGAGCGACTTGCCGGTGTTCCGCGAGGTCGGCCAGGAGCTCGTCACGTGGGTGCCGGCGGCCGATCCAGGTGCGTGGGTCGGAGCGATCCGGACGGCGCTGGCGATGCCGGCCCAGGAGCGCCGCGATCGGGCGGAGCGGGCGCGCCGTGCCGCCTCCGCCTGGACCTGGGAGCGGGGCGCCACGATGCTCGGGGAGCTGCTCGACGAGGTGGTCGGCGCGGCGCGGTCCGTTGACGGCATCGAAAGCCGCGAAGTATAGGTTGACGGCCCTCCCGCACCGGTCACGATCGCGACTCCGTTGGAACCAGCGAGCCTCTCGGTCGTCGGAACGCGTCGCTCCACCGTGCCGAGGTGGCCCGTGAGGCAGCCGACCGCGCGCCGCGGCCGCAGCGGCGCACGCGGGACCGGCACGACCTGAGCCTCAGCGCAGACGCCTCGCGATCCGCGGTCCGCCTCTCCTCCCGAGCCCATGCCGTTCCGAGCCGTCTTCGTCCATCAGGGATTCGAGTTCCTCGGCGTCGAGGCCGTCGCTGCATCCCTGCAGCGAGCCGGGTTCGAGGTCGGGATGGCGTTCGACCCGCGGCTGTTCTCCGACACCTACGTGAAGAGCGCGTTGCTCGAGCCGCGCTTCAACTACGAGCGCGAGACGATCGAGCGGGCCGTGGCGCTCGATGCCGACGCGTACCTCTTCTCCGTCGTCAGCCCCGTGCATCGATGGGCGTCTCGCATGGCGGCCGCCCTCAAGCAGGCGAAGCCCGACGCCACGGTGATCTTCGGCGGCATCCATGCGAGCGCCGTTCCCGAGAAGGTGATCCGCGACCCGAACGTCGACTACGCGATCGTCGGGGAAGGTGACGAGGCGTGCGTCGATCTGATGCGGGCGCTGTCGCGTGGAGAGCGTGAGACGGACGTCGCCAACGTCGCTTACCGCCGCGGAGACGACGTCGTCCAGAACCCGGTGCGCCCGTTCATCCAGGACCTCGACTCGCTGCCATTCCCGGCCAAGGACCTGTTCGTCAACGAGGCACCCTACTTCGGCTTCGGGTACACGGTGCAGAGCGGGCGCGGCTGTCACCTGCGGTGCACGTTCTGCTACCACAGCTTCTTCGCCAACTTGCCCACCCAGACCCGTCCGGGCGATCGCTACGTGCGCCGTCGCAGCCCGGCCAACGTGGTGGCGGAGCTCAAGTACGCGAAGCACCGCTACGACCCCAAGGTGGTGCGCTTCTTCGACGACAACTTCGTCTACAACATCGAGTGGCTCCGCGAGTTCGCCGATCGCTACTCGCGGGAGGTCGGGCTACCGTTCTGGTGCCTTGGAAACCCCGACAAGCTCGATCGCGAGTCCGTCGAGTGCCTCGAACGTGCCGGCTGCTACGAGCTCCAGATGGGGGTCCAGACGTACTCGGAGGAGACCCGCCGAGGGCTGCTCGCGCGCTCGGAGACCAACGCGGACGTCGAGAACGCGATCGAGCTCTTGCGCGGCACTCGCATCCGCGCCGCCTGCGACAACATCCTCGGGCTCCCCGGTCAGGGTGAGGAAGAGCTCGCCGAGCTGGCGCGGTTCTACGACCGCGCCCGCCCGGCGCGCATCAACATGTACTGGCTCACGTACTTCGCGGGCGCACGCATCCTGGAGATAGCCGAGGAATCGGGCTGGATCCCGCAGGCCGAGGCCGCCGGATACCGGGTGGATCCGCCACCGGTAGCGATCCACGTCAACGCGCCCGGCAAGGGTACGCCGACGCAGCGCAAGTTCCAGACGCTGCTGTCGCTCGTGCTGTTCCTGCCGCGGTCGTGGAACGAGTGGATCCTGCGCCGCAGGGCCTACCGGTACCTGCCGGTCATCGACCCGTTCTTGCTCACCGGCTTGATCTTCAACCTGCGCGACCGGGGCGCGCCGCCCTCGCTCTTCCAGGTGCGCTTCTTCGCTCGTTACCGCACGTACGTGATGCGGCGCATGCGCCGGTGGCTGGAGACCGCCGGGTTGCTGCGGCGGCGCAGCGCGGCGGAGCCGCTGCTCCCGTCACTCGTGATGGACGCCAGCCGCTGCTGATCCGGGTCGCGGCGGATCGTTCCCGTGACCGCGCCGACGGCGCACGGTCGGGCCGGATCCTCGCGGCGCACGGCGGACGGAGAGGGGGGGCTGGGAGCCCCCCAGTAGTACGGCGCGCGCGGTACTACGGTCAGGTAGGTAGGCGGGTCGTCGTCCTGACGCCGGGCGAGACGACCATTCGGTGGCTCTCCCGTCGTGCGATGGGCGTATCCTGGATCGGGTTCGTGGAAGGCCGGTGGCTTCCCCCTGCCTGGAATATCCCCAGCGGCGCGGCGAGACAGGCACCGGCGACGCTACCACGCGCACCGCGCTCGGGCAACGCGGCCGGTACACCCGTAATCCGGCGGTAAGCGGGCCGGGGTGGGTGTGTCGGGGACGGGTTGCGCC
>CAYMQR010000008.1:0-27888 GCA_964392195.1 uncultured bacterium
CCGCAAGGCGCCGAGCCGCTCTTCTTCCTCGACTACTTCGCGACGGGCTTGCTCGAGGCCGGGGTCGCCGAGGCCGTGGTGTCCGGCATCGACGCCGGCTGCCGGGAAGCCGGCTGCGCGCTGATCGGTGGTGAGACTGCGGAGATGCCGGACTCGTACCCGCCCGGCGAGTACGACCTCGCCGGGTTCGCGGTGGGCGCCGTGGAGCGCGACCGCATCCCCTCGCCCGCCGGCGTCGCCGCCGGCGACGTCCTGCTCGGCCTCGCGTCGAGCGGCTTGCACTCGAACGGCTACTCCCTCGTTCGGCGGGTCCTGTTCGACTTCCACGGGCTCGACCCGCTCACGCCGGTGCCCGCGCTCGGACCCGAGCGGCTCGGCGACATCGTGCTCACGCCGACACGCATCTACTGTCGATCCGTGCTCGCTGCGTTCGAGACGGGTGCCGTCCGCGGCGCCGCCCACATCACCGGCGGCAGCTTCGCGAAGAAGCTGCCGCGCGCCCTGACTCCAGACCTCGCGGCACGCATCGACCGCTCGGCATGGACTCCGCCTCCCATCTTCCGCTTTCTCGTCGAGAAGGGCGTCGATCCGGAAGAGGCCTGGCGCACGTTCAACATGGGCGTCGGGATGGTGCTGATCGTGCCCCGCGACCGTTCCCAGGAGGTCATCTCCGTCCTGCAAGGCGCCGGAGAGTGCGTCTTCCCGATCGGCGAGGTCGTTCCTCGCTCGGCACCCGAAGCGCCGATCGAGTGGCAGGGTGCTCCGTGAGACAGCGGCCCCTCACCCTCGGGGTCCTCATCTCGGGAAGCGGCAGCAACTTGCAGGCGATCCTCGATCGGATCGCCGAAGGCCGGATCGACTGCCGCCTCGGCGTGGTGCTGAGCAACGATCCGACTGCGAGGGGCCTCGACCGTGCCCGAATGGCCGGCGTGCCAGTACGCGCCATTCCGCACCGGGAGTTCCAGAGCCGGGAAGCGTTCGAGCAGGCGGTCACTGCCGAGCTCGAGGCGCACGCCGTGGAGCTGGTGGTCCTCGCCGGCTTCATGCGGGTCTTGAGCCCTTGGTTCGTGCGCCGCTGGCCGATGCGCCTGGTGAACATCCACCCGGCCCTCCTGCCCGCGTTTCCGGGAGTGCACGGTCAGAAGCAGGCTTGGGACTACGGGGTCCGGTTCGCCGGCTGCACCGTGCATTTCGTCGACGAGGGGACCGACACGGGGCCGATCATCCTGCAGGCCGTCGTGCCGGTCTCACCCGACGACGACGAAGCGCGTCTCTCCGCCCGCATCCTAGCGGCCGAGCACCGGATCTTTCCGCAGGCGCTCCAGTGGATCGCCGAGGGCCGCGTACGCGTCGAAGGACGTCGGGTGCGGATCGACGGTGCCCGGGCTCACGGCGACGACACATCCTTCAACCCACCACTCGACGTTGGCTTCTGAGGGCGTCGGCACGGCCGCGACGGCGTCTCGAGGTGACATCCGATGAAAGTGCCAGCGAACGTGATCCGGGTTCAGGCGCCCGCAACGCATTTCGGTACCGACGATCGCTCGGTCCCATGCGTCATCGCAGGTCAAGCTCCGAGCTTGGCCCTGGCCATTCCGCTCGAGGAGTTCGTCGTCGAGCAGGTCAACTTTCGCGTCGAGGGCGAGGTGCTCGTGATCGACGACCCGCGGATCACCTTCGACCCGCTCCGCAGCCTCCGGATCGACGACGCCCTGGACGTGGGGTTCACCTCCCGGCCGAGTGACGGGATCGCCGTGCTCGGCTGGGATGAATTCTTGACCCGGCAGTCGTTGGCCACTCACCCCTGAGGCGGACGACCGCCCGGCACCCGCTCCCCCCTCGGGCACACACGAACGGGGAGTCGCGACCCGCCTCAGTCGTCCAGGTCCATCGCGCTCGAGGCGCCGCCGTCGACCTCGGCGCCCTCGCCGCGAGCGGCCAGCTTGCCGACCCTGGCGCTCGTGATCTGATCGTAGCTCACCCAGTCGGCGGCCTCCGTCAGGTCGGACAAACCCGCCAACTGCTTGTCGAGCTCGGCGCGCGAGATCTGACGGTCCTTGAGGTTCCGGTCGAGGATCCGCACGTCGAATCGCTTCTCGTCTTCGGTCTTCACTGGACGACTCTCCTTCGATCGTGACGATCGATCGCCACGGATGGGCTCGGCGGGACCACGCTCCGTCTTTGGAGCCGCGCCACGCCTTGATCGACGATCACTCGGATGTTAGGGTTCCTGCTCGTTTTTTTCTGGAGGCTTTGAAACATGCGCGCGTGTGAAATCTGTGGCAAGAGCTACCTCAAGGGACGGCAGGTCAGCCACTCCCACATCCGGACGATCAAGCGGTCCCAACCGAACCTCAAGAGCGTTCGAGTGCAGCTTCCGGAGCGCGTGGCGCGGATGCGGGTGTGCACCGGTTGCATCCGCTCCGGCCGGGTCAAGAAAGCGGCCTGAAACCGCCCCGACTCCGGATCGGCGCCCGGCCTCGTGCAGGTCCAGGCCGAACCGGAACCGTCAGTGCTTCGAGCCGGTCGCGATGACCTCGAGCTCGATGCGAGCGCCCCGCGGCAAAGCTGCAACCTGAACCGTCGAGCGCGCCGGCCGGTGGCTGCCGAGAAACTCGCCGTAGAGCTCGTTCACGATCGCGAAGTCCGCGAGGTCGGTCAGGAAGATCGTCGCCTTGACGATCGACCCAGGCTCGGCGCCCGCGGCGGTCAGCACCGCGCGAACGTTGTCCAGGACCCGAACGGTCTGTTCACGGATACCGCCGGGTACGATCTCGCCGGTCTGCGGATCGAGCGGAATCTGTCCGGACAGGAACAGCAGTTCGCCGGCACGGACGGCCTGGGAGTACGGGCCGATCGCGCGCGGCGCGAGGTCGGTGTGCACCGTCTCCATGGCGGGCTCGGTATGACACGCGGCTGCACCGCGCGCAAGTACGGGACCAGGCTCACCGCGGTGACCACCGCAGCCATCGTCCTGGTGCTGGGCGGGCCGGGTTCGAGCGTCGCACAGGTCGGACCCGGCGTGCGTGTCCGTCACGTCGACGTATCGATCCGGCCGATCTTCGACCCCGCCGACGACCCCACCTTCTCTGGCTTCCCGTATTCCTGGGTCGACACCCTCAAGCTGCCGACGTACGAATACGTGGTCCGGGACGAGGTGCTGCTCGCGCCCGGTGACCCGCTCGACGATCGCCTGGTGCGCGAGAGCGAACGCAACATCCGCTCGCTGGGATACCTGCGTGAGGTTCGCGTGGAGGTCGTCCCTGTCGAGCCGGGATGGGTGGACCTTCGCGTCGTGGCCCAGGAGACCTGGACTTTCCAACCCCAGTTCAACGTCGCGGGTGGCGGCGGCGAGGTCGTCGGAACCGGCGGGCTCCAAGAGAACGACTTCCTCGGCCTCGGCAAGCAGATGCGTGCTTTCTACACGCACGACGTGGAGCGAGATCAGATCCAGCTCCAGTACCTCGACCCGCGGATCCTGCGATCACGATACAAGACGGCGCTCGAGTTCGATCAACTCACCGACGGCCGCTACCGCTACGCGTCGCTCGAGCGACCGTTCTTCGCCTACCAGACCGCGGTCGCCTTCGGGGCTTACGGCTTCGACAACTCGTCCACCGACCACCTCTATGCGGAGGGCGAGACGATCCGCGAGTGGCGCCATGCCGAGCGCGCCGTCGCGGCGACGTTCGGGTGGCGCCTCAACGCCACCCCGTCCATCGCCCACCGGCTCATCGGCTCCTACCGATATCACGAGGACGAGTTCGTCGAGATCGAGACGGATCCGATCGAGCCGTTGCCCGACGACCGACGCCGCAGCGGCGTCGGATTGACGTGGCAGTGGGTCGAGGACGAGTACGTCACGAGACGCAACATCCGGTCGTTCGGCGTCCAGGAAGACTTCGGGCTGGGCTGGAGCTCGAGCCTCGGGTTCGGCTTGCAGCCCGAGGTGCTCGGGTCGGCCAACGACACGCAGTCGTTCGCAGCGAGCTGGCACCGCGGACTGGCAACCGATCGGCTCGTCCTCCTCGTCGATCTCGGGATCACGTCTCGCATCCACGACGCGAAGACGGAGAACCTGGTCGGTAGCTGGTGGACGGAGGCGTACTTCACGGGGCTTCCTCGCCAGACGATCGCGTTCGAGTGGAGGGGCGAAGCGACCCACGATCGCGATCCGGAGGATCGCTTCGTGATGGGCGGGCTCAACGGGCTGCGCGGCTACCCGGACCGATTCGTCAACGGCGACGGCGGCACCCTCGTCCATCTCGAGGACCGGATCTTCATCTGGGAGCGGATCCTCGGACTGGCATCGCTCGGCGCCGTCGCCTTCTACGACGCGGCCCTCCCGATCGACGAAGGCGAGCCGATCCAGATCGGTGACATCAAGCAGTCGGTCGGCGCCGGGCTGAGGGTGGGCCTTCCCGCCTCGGCGATCGGGAAGGTGCTCCGCCTCGACGTCGGTTTCGCCCTCAACTCCACTGGTGACGAGCCCAGGCTGAACGTCTCGTTCGGCACCGGCCAGGTCTTCGACCTCCCTACCCGCCTGCGCTAGGCGTCTCCGCCGCACCACAAAGCACCTGCCCAGCCTCGAGGAGTACCGCTCATGACTCCGCAGTCCCACGATGACGTTCCCGCGTCGCCCAGCACCACGGCGTTCGAACCCTTCGCGGCGAAGATGCGAGCGGAGGCGCTTCCCGACGTCGCGATCCGCGCCTTCGAGCGCGCCTATGGCCTGCTGCACTCGGGCGCGAAGCTCGTCGTCGGCGAGTCGGACATCCGTCCCGTCGAATTCCTGCCCTCGCTCGAGGGCCTGGCCCACTACCAATCGCGGGGACTGGAAGCCCTCGCCGCGACGGCCATCATCAAGCTCAACGGTGGTCTCGGTACGTCGATGGGGCTCGACGGGCCGAAGTCGCTCATCGAGGTACGGCCGGGCCTCACCTTCCTCGACGTGGTGGCTCGCCAGGCCGAGACACTCGCCCGGAAACGCGGTATCCGGGTGCCGCTGGTGCTGATGAACAGCTTCCGTACCGACGCCGAGAGTCTCGCGCTCCTCGAACGGTATCCAGGGCTCTCCGGGACGATTCGACGCAGCTTCCTGCAGCACAAGGTTCCCAAGGTCCGGGCTCGGGACCTGACCCCCGCGACCTGCGCCAGCGATCCCGAGCTCGAGTGGTGCCCCCCGGGCCACGGCGATCTCTACGCCGCGATCGTGACCTCGGGCGTCCTGGGCGAGCTGGTCGAAGCGGGGATCCGGTGGGTCTTCGTCTCGAACGTCGACAATCTCGGCGCCTCGCTCGACCCGTCGATCCTCGGCTACCTCGCCGCCGAGGAGATCCCGTTCCTGATGGAGGTCACGGACCGCACGGCGGCCGATCGCAAGGGCGGACACCTCGCGATGCTTCCCACCGGACGGCTGACGCTGCGCGAGATCGCACAGACGCCGAGCGACGAGCTCGAGGCGTTCCAGGACATCCAGCGCCACCGTTACTTCAACACCAACAACCTGTGGCTCGACCTACGAGCGCTCGAGGCCCTGCTGGCCCGCCACGACCAGGTCGTACCGCTGCCCGTGATCCGGAACGAGAAGACCGTCGACCCAGCGGACAGCCGCTCCGCACCGGTGATCCAGCTCGAGACGGCGATGGGAGCCGCGATCGAGCTCTTCGAGGGAGCGGGGGCGGTGCGCGTCCCGCGAACCCGCTTCGCCGCCGTGAAGAACTGCTCTGACCTCGTGGTCGTCGGCTCCGACGCGTACCTGGTCGACGACGACTACCACCTGGTGCCGAACCCGGCCCGGCCGGCACCGAGCCCGCTGGTCGATCTCGATCCGCACTACTACAAGCTCTATCGCGAGTTCCGCGACCGGTTCGCGGACGGCATGCCGTCGCTTCTCGCTTGCGACCGCCTCTCGGTGCGCGGCGACGTACGCTTCGGTGGCAGCGTGACGCTCGAGGGCTCGGTGTCGGTGGTCAACGAGAGCGAGCGCCAGACCACCGTTCCGGCGGGCAGCTGGCTGCGTGGCGAGGTACGCCTGGGGGCGTAGGCTCCCGGCGCATCCTTCAGCTCGCGAGTCGCTCGTCCCGGAACCGATCCTCGCGGGAACACACAGTCCCGTGCGCCTGGCGCGCAACCATCCCGCCGGCCTCGGCGAGCTTGAGCTGGATCGTGTAGGCGAGCTGATCGGGCACGAGGTTCAACCCGAGCCTCAGACGCTCACCGTCGCGGACGAACGGGAGGATCCCGGACTCGCGGCGCGCAGCAGGGGCAGCCGGCCGCATCCCGGCGCACTGCCGAAGACGCAGGACGAGCTCGCGGTAGAGCGAGGCATGGGCCTCGGCGATCGGAAGCTCGCCGGTGGAACCGGTGGCGGTTACACGCAACCCCGCGTGGGTCAACCGGATCGTCAGCGTGTGTGCGCCAGCGCCAAGGGCGGTCTCGATCCACGTTCGGACGAGCTGCTCGAGGAGCGCGCGTGGACCGCTGCTGCCCCGGCCCGCGCCACGGTTCAGCGGGATCAGCGCCATGCTCTCACTCGGCGCGGCTCGCGGATAGAATCGATCGAGCATCGACGAGATCGCAGGATCGGCGGCGAGCCAAGCCTCGACCGGGCGACCCGCGGCGTTCTCGAGCTCGCGGAGCGCCCGCGCGTTGTGTGGGTCGCACGTCGCGACGATCAAGTGATCCGAATGGATCGCGATCGGCACTGCGTTGGCTTGCCGAGCGGCGTCCGCGGGTACGAGCGCGAGCAGCTCCGGATCGAGATCCTGCTCCTGGATCAGCACCGGACGAGTCCGGAGCTGGGCGGCCATCAACCGCAGGAACTCCCGCTCCTCCAGGTAGCCCAGGCGGATCAGCAGCGACCCGATCCGCCCGCCGTCGTCGCGCTGCCAGAGAAGTGCACGATCGACGTGGTGCGGCGTCACGAGCCCTTCGTGGACCAATATCTCCCCGAGCTTCTTCATCCCCGCCGAGCCTCCTCTGTCCGCCTGGAGCGGCACACAGCGACAAGCAAGAGCCAGACCGAAGCTCAGCGAGCCGCATCTCGGCGGAACGGTTGAAATTTCATTTGAAACCGGCGCCGTCGATCGGCATGCTCCGTCAGCCGATTGTCGCTTGCCACGGCTCGGCCCAACGGATGGAAGCGCCCGCCGCACCCGCTCGAAAGGAACGTCCCACGGCGGTGGTCGTGGAGCTGATGGCGGTGTTCGCGACCGCGATCGTGGTGGTCCGCCTGGCCGACCGCATCGGCGCTCTCCACCCCACGCTCAGGGGACTGGTCCCCCCGGTGGTCTGGATCTATCTGCCCATGGTCGTACTGAGCCTGCGGCGCAGGAACCCGTGGCGATACGGCCTCGACCTGGGCGACTGGCGCGGCGGGCTCCGCGACGCGGCCGCCACCCTCGCCGTCCTCCTGCCGCTCTACCTCGCCGGCCACTGGGCGTTCGAGGGCGTCTGGAGAGGACGCTCCGGTCACCTACGCTGGCCGCCCGACTTCGGTGGCGACCTCGTGGGCAACCTGCTGGCGGTCGGCTTCCCCGAGGAGGTGTTCTTCCGGGGTTACGTCCTCGGGCGGCTGGAGGACGCCTTCGGCCCCGATCGCGGGTTCTGGGGAGGGCGCTGCGGCTGGGCCGTTGCCGGCTCGGCGCTCGCGTTCAATCTCGCGCACCCCTTGGCTGGCGGCCATTGGTGGCAAGGGAACCTCCCATTCGGGCTGCTCCTGGGCTGGCTCCGCACGCGTCGCGACAGCCTCGTCGCACCGGCGATCGTGCACGGGCTCACGAACGTCGCCTTTCGCTTCGCCGAGTTCTGCTTCGCCGGCTGACAGCCAGGGACGGACGCCATACGGCGTCACTCGATGTAGCCGAGCGCTCGCAGACGCTCCTTGGCTTCGTCGTCGGCGCGGAGCGCTTCCGCGCCGCCACTGCCGCCAGCCGTCGTGAGCTCCTGAAGCCAGGTGCCGAGCCGTGCCGCCAGCTCGGCCTCTTCCGAGCGACCAGCCCCCGCCAGGTCGGCGAGCTCACCAGGATCCGCGGCCAGATCGAACAGCTCGTTGCGGTCGTCCGAGCCGTGGATGAGCTTCCAGTTCCCCCGAACGATCGCCCGCAAGGTGCGGTCGAACCGGGAGAGCGCGGTGGTCCCGTCGCTCCGTCCGGCAAGCTCGAGCTTCTTCTGGAGCATCTTCAGCACTGCCACCGGCCGGTGGTATTCGCTGACGACGATCTCACGTCCGGGCTGCTCGCCTGCGGCGATCGCGCGCAGATCGCGAGCATCCACGTCCCGGCCAGGGGACGCTGGGATGCCGGCGGCGGCGAGCACCGTGGCGAAGACGTCGTGGATCTGGACCTTTTCGTCCACGCGCCTGCCCCCCCGGAATCCGGGACCGACGACCAGCAGCGGGATTCGCGTCAGCGTCTCGTACACGCAGAGCTGATGGTCCATCAGCCGGTGCTCTCCGAGGTTCTCGCCGTGGTCCGAGGTCACGACGAGCAGGGTGCGGTCCCACGTGCCGGTGGCCCTGATGGACTCGACGATCTCCTGGACGCGCGCATCGACGTACGCGAGCTCGCCGTCGTAGAGCCGACGGATACCCTCGAGTTCGCCGGAGCCGACCTCGGTGAGGCCGAGCATGTAATCGAGGAACCGGTTCCCGTAGATGTCGACGGTGGGCTCGGTGCGCCCTTCCAGCATCCGGCTGCGGTACGGTTCAGGCGGTGCGTAGGGCGCGTGCGCCTCGATGAGGTTCACGAACAGGAAGTAGGGGCCGCCTTGTGCGCCGTCCTTCGTGAGCCACTCGCTCACCCGGGTGGTCGCCTCCCGCGCTCCTTCGTCGGGCTCTTGCCCGAGCACGCGAGCGACCGAACGCGGTAGCGAGAGCATCGTCCAGACAGAGGACCGCCAGCTCTCCAGGAAGCGCTCGAAACCTCGGTCCAGGTTCGAAATCGACCCGACCATCGCATTGCCCGAGGCGGCCCAGGTCCGGTAGCCGAGTGATCGCAACCGCTCGGCGAGCGTCGGAAACCGGTCGTCGAGCCAGAAGTGCTCGCCCGTCGCGCCGTGCTCGGTCGGATAGAGGCCGGTGAAGAGCGAGGCATGCGACGGCAAGGTCCACGACGATGTGGAGTACGCCTGCTCGAAGACCACCCCTTCCCGACCCAGCGCATCCAGGTGGGGAGTGGTCGGTCGCGGATAGCCGTACAGGCTCATGTGGTCCGGACGAGCCGTGTCCAGCACGATCAGGACGACGTTCGGCAGCGACGCCGAAGCCGCTGGTGGACGCTCTTCCATGGAACGTTCCACCGGCGGTGGCTCGACGCCCGGGAAGAAGGACAGCACCGCCGCGGTGCCGACGAGCCCGGCAGCCACCGCTCCTCTCGACCACCGGCTACGCAGCCAGCGCAGCAGCCGCGGACGCGTGAGCCAGTCACCGAGGACCAACCAGAGGCGGTGCAGGCCCCAGCTCAGCGCGGCGTAGACCGCGTAGCGGACCGGCAGGCTCACGTTCTGGAACCATCGCGGGTTCTGCGTGGTTTCGGGGTGCCTCGCGAGCTCGCTGTCCGACAGGATCAGCAAACCGAGAACCAGTAGCCCGAGCACGGAGGTGAACACTCGCAGCGAAAGCAGTGTTCCCTTGCCGGTGGCAGTCCCCCGCAAACGGAAGACCAGCGCCAGCCACGAGCCCCACACCAAGCCGAGCGCCACACCCACGGCGCCATAGCCGAGGCCAGCAAGACCGATCGAGCGAGCCGTCACCAGGCTGCCAGCGCCCGCGGCCCCGGCGCCCACGACGCCGACGGCCCACCGTGCGCCGGCCCAGAAGAAGCCCGCTTCCGCGAGGCCCCAGGCGACGAACACCGAGCCCACGATCGCCACCGACGCGCCGACCACCCGCTTCATCGCGCGCCGACCTTCTCGCACAGCACGCCGGTCTCAGGACCGGCGGAAGACCGGAACCGCCCGGGAAGCATGTAAGCGGAGACGTAGGTCCAGCTTTCGAGGACCCGGAAACCGCTGCGTTCGAGCAGCTTGATCAGGTCGGCCCGGGACATCAACGAGACGTGGTGCTCCCTCCGATCGGCTTCTGCGTAGAGCCAGCGTCGCAGCGCGTTGAGGTTGGGCGTGGTCACGTACAACACCCCCCCGTCGGCGAGGACCCGATGGACGTTGCGCAGCATCCGCTCCGGCTCCACGAGGTGCTCGAGGACGTCGGTCAGCGTCACCACGTCGAAAGAGGCCTCCTCCATGGGGAACGGCTGCTCGACCTCGTGAACCGCGAACTGGAGATCCGGCAAGGTCCCCCGGCACCGCCGGATGGCGGCTTCGGAGACGTCGATCCCGGTCGTCTCGAAGTGGCGTGCCAGGCGCCGCGTCAGGTACCCGTACCCGCAGCCCACGTCGAGGGCGCGGCCACTCCGCCGAACGGCGAGAAGCGGCTCCAGGAGCCGTTCGTAGTACCGGTTGTCGTCCCGGAACCCGCACGGCGAGAACCGTGAGTCGACACCATCGAAGTAGCGCTCGGTGTAGACCGCCCTGTAATCGACGCCGGCCGCATGGTCCGGCCCACGGTCGGGCTCCACCACCTGGAACGTCGCGTTCAGACCCAGGAGGCGCTGGATGGCGCAGACCCACGCGGATGCCCCGGCCAGGAGCAACCCGAGCGGCAGCGTCCAGACGCTGGCGGAGGAGCGGTAGGTCAGCCGGTCGAACAGCACGCGATGCACGACCAGCACGGCGCACGTGGCGATCGCGATCTCGAAGCTCGGCGCGGGTGATACGGCGCTTGCCCCTGCCCATTCGCGCACGACGACGATCCACGGGCGAACCGCGCAGATCGTCACGAGCGTCGCGATCACGAGGGGACCAACGCGGCCGGCCGGTACGAGACTGTGGTAGCGGGCCACCGCTTCGCGGACCCACCAGGCGACGGACCGACGCGGCACGATCAGCCCATCCTCCACCGCAGCGATCAGGACTCGAAGGCCGGCTCGCTTGAGCGCACGCACGAGCGCTCGCGCGCGGCACGGCTCGCTGGCCGCCGCGCCGAGCCCACCGATGCGCGAAAAGGCGTCGCCCCGGATCAGAAGGAACTCGTCGAACCCGATCGCGCGCCGATCGGCCTCCCCGGCGAACTCGGCCGCGTCGACGCCCTCGCCAGTCCACGCGGACACACTCTGCGCGACGCCAGCGGTGACCATCGACTCCTGTGCCACCCTCCCCCGCAGCGTCACCGCGTGCGCGCCCGCCTCGTCTGCCTTCGCGATCGCTCCGGCGACGAGCCCATCCTCCACCCTTGCGTCCGGGGCGGTGACCAACGCCCAGCTCCGACGGGCGTCGCGCTCAGCGTGGTCGAGCAGCGCCCCATTCGGGGTACCCGCGGGTGCGCCGTCGAGCCGAACCACCTCATCGGCTCCGCTCCTCGCATTACCTGGTGCCACGCGGATGCGATGGCGGAGGGCACGCCAGACGCGGAGGCAGAGGAACAGATCGAAGGCCAGCGCGGCGACGTCGAGCATGAGCAAAGGGCGGTCCCGAGCGAGGGTCGCGGAACCTAACACTCGTCGGCGGGCGACAGAACAGCTCTCCGTCGCGACTCACGCGCGCGGCTGCCGATAAGGTGGCCCGGCTTGCGGAGCAGGTATGGGGGCGCCAAAAAGAAAAACCGGCCGGGGTTGCCCCCGGCCGGTTCCGTGAGACGGGCCGCGTAGCGCCCGACCCCGTGGAAAGCTCAGTCCACCGCGATCGAGAACGTGCGGGTCGCGCCGGTCTGCGTCGCCTGCTGGGTGAACGTCACGCCGTTCGTGCTGAGCGACGAGAGACCGACCTGGCAGCTGTTGGTCGGCGTCGTGGTGTACGCCCGCTGATTACGGTTGCGGGGGTTGTCCTCGTCGACGTGCTTGTTGAGGGAGCACGTCACCACGCCGCTGTTGGTGCTCGTCGAGCACTGACCCGTACCACCGTTCATCGCACCGTCGAGCTCGTTCGCGACTTCGCCGTTCAGGGCGACGTAGATGTTGTCGCAGGTCGCGTTCCGCGCCTTCTCACGAGCGCCGAGAAGCTGCGGGATGGCGATAGCGGCGAGGATGCCGATGATCGCGATCACGACCAGAAGCTCGATCAGGGTAAAGCCCTTGCTATTCCGCATAGTCCCTCTCTCCTTTGCCGCACACGCGGCGTTGTGGGTTCCCAGAGTCTTGGTGGTTGACGACCGACAACCAGTGACCGCGTCTTTCAGCAAGGGCGGTGCCATCGGGCGCCGGGTGGCGTGCCAACCCTGGACCAAAGCCAACTGCTTTCCTGTAGCCACGGAAAGATCCAAGCGATGACGTGCTCTTGGACACGATTCACCGTGAATTTGGCGCGCTGCAGCATTCCTGGCGCGTGTGGACACGGCGCCGAAACCGGCGGATCGGACTGACGAATCTCGTCACCCGGAGTGCCGAGACTCGTCTCCCGCACCCTCGACACGCAGCTGCTGGGCCCGCCGCCCGGGCTCAGATCTGCGCGAGCGCCTGGGCGAGATCCGCAACGAGATCGCCTGGATCCTCGATCCCGACCGAAAACCGGACCAGGTTCTCGCGGATACCGACGGCGGCGCGCTCTTCGGGCGAGAGCTCGTAGTAGCTCATGAGCGCGGGCTGCTCGATGAGCGACTCGACACCACCAAGACTCGGCGCGATGTACGGGATACGCACGGCGTCGACGAAGCGGCTGCCCGCCTCGAGACCGCCATCGATCTCGAACGCGACGACTCCGCCGAAGCCGGTCATCTGCGCCCGAGCGATGGCATGTTGCGGGTGGCTCTCGAGGCCTGGGTAGTGGACTCGCGTGACGCGGGGATGGGACTCGAGGAATCGCGCGATCGCGAGCGCCGATGCGTTCTGCCTCTCGACGCGCAGCTCGAGGGTCTTGATCCCGCGGATCAGCAGGTAGCAAGCGTGTGGGTCCGGGATCGCGCCTAGGACCCCCTGCAGGTCCTGGATCGCTCCCACCAGGGCATCGCTCCCCGCGATGACCCCCGCCAGCAGATCGTTGTGCCCGCCCAGGTACTTGGTGGCGCTGTGGAGCACGAGGTCGACGCCGAACTCGAGCGGACGCTGGTTGATCGGCGTCGCGAACGTCGAATCGATGAGCGTCTTGACCTTGTGCGCCCGGGCGATGCCGACCAGCCGCTCGAGATCGATGACGTGCAAGTAGGGGTTGGTCGGCGACTCGCTGACGATGAGACGAGTGGTGGGACGGATCGCGGCCTGGAGCCCCTGCCAGTCGTCCGGGGCCACCAGCGTGAAGTCGACCCCGAAGCGAGACAACACCGTCCGGCAGAACTGGCGGGTCCGGCGATAGCAGTCACTGGTGAGGACGACGTGCTGCCCCTGGGAGAGCAGCGCCAGCATCGCGGTCGTGACCGCCGCCATCCCAGACGAGAACAGCAGCGCTCGTTCGGCCCCGTCGAGCGCCGCCAGCTTGCGCTCCGCTGCGGATTGGGTCGGGTTGCCGTAGCGGCCGTACTCCGGCCGCTCGATGGCGCCGTCCATGTAGTCGCACAGCTCTCGGGTGTCGCGGAACGCGTACGTCGCGGTCTGTACCACCGGCACGGTCACGCCGTGGCCAGCCTTGACGCGATCCTCCCCGCCGTGGACCGCCCGCGTGCCGAGTCCCCGCGTTTCGGCGGTCATCGTCGTTCTCCTTCACGCCGTCGATCGATCTCGCGGCGCAGCGCGTCGCGCACGACATCGGGATCGGCCGGGAGCTCGAGGGGCACGTTGCGGAACCGTGGCGCCACGTCCTCGAGGACCCCCTCGTGATAGCGGACCTTGAACTCGGTGAACTTGAGCCCGTGCGCCGTCGAGACCACGACCACCCGCTCGTCGCTCTCGATCACGCCGCTAGCGACGAGCTTCTCGAGCACGCCGAGCGCCACGCCCGTGTGCGGGCAGTTGTACATCCCGGTCCGGTCCGCGCGAGCCGCCGCGTTCGCGAGCTCCTCTTCGGTCGCGATCTCGACGATGCCGTCGAACTTCTGCAGCACGTCGATCGCCTTGTGGATGCTGACCGGGTTGCCGATCTGGATGGCGCTCGCGAGCGTCTTGCGCGCCACGATCGGCTCGAACGAGCGGAAGCCGTTCAGGAAGCTCTGGTAGAGCGGGTTCGCTCGCTCGGCCTGGGCCACGACGATGCGCGGGAGCTTGTCGATCAAGCCGAGGTCTTTCATCATCAGGAAGCCCTTGCCCAGGGCCGTGACGTTGCCGAGGTTCCCGCCCGGGATGATGACGGTGTCCGGCACTTCCCAGTCGAACTGCTGCACCATCTCGATGCCGACGGTCTTCTGACCCTCGACGCGGAGCGAGTTCATGGAGTTGGCCAGGTAGATCGTGCGGTCGCGCGTCACCTCCTTGACGACCCGCATGCAGCCGTCGAAGTCGGTGTCGAGGGACGCGACGATCGCTCCGTTGGCGATCGGCTGGACGAGCTGCGCGGTCGACACCTTGCCGCGCGGCAGGAACACGATGCTCGGGATCCCGGCGGCGGCACAATACGCCGCCAGGGCCGCGGAGGTGTCGCCCGTGGAGGCACACGCGACCGCGTGGATGTCGGTGCCTTCCTGGATGATCTGCTTCACCACCGAGACCAGCACCGTCATGCCGAGATCCTTGAAGCTCCCGGTGTGACTGTTGCCGCACTGCTTCACCCACAGGTCGGCGACGCCGATCTCCTTGCCGTAGCGCTCGGCCCAGAACAGGTTCGAGCCGCCCTCGAACATCGACACGATGTTCTCGTCGTCGACGGCCGGGCACACCCACTCCTTCTTGCCCCACACGCCGCTGCCATACGGCCACTGGGTGCGCTGATGACGCTCCTCGAAGAGCCGCATCCAGCGCCGCGCCGCCAACTTGGCGAGCGGCTCGCGATCGTGGACGACCTCCAGCAGCGAGCCGCAGTTCTCGCAGGTGTAGACGATCTCCTTCAGCGAGTAGCGGGCGCCACAGCGGTTGTAGCACTCGAACCAGGCGCGATACGGCGACGCTTCGGACGTTCGGTTGGGTGCGGGCACGGCGGATCTCCCGGGCGAGAAGCGCGGGAGTATCCGAGCCCTCGCTCCGCACCGTCAACCGCGCGCGGCGGCGAGGACCAGCTCGGCGATCCGAGCCGGATCGAGGCCCCAGCTCGCCGGATCGAGCGCCGGATCGCCCCGCACCGCCGTGACCCACCCTGCAGCCGGCGCCCACACCTCGGGTGCGGTCGGTCCGAACACCAGCACCGATGGGGTCCCTACCGCCGCCGCCAGGTGGCTCACCCCCGAGTCGTTGCCGAGGTAGACCGCGACGCCCGCCAGCTCTTGCGCCAGCGCGTCGATCGAAGGCCTGAGCAGGACCCCGGCCGCGGCTTCCGTCGCCAGGCCATCGTCGATCTCGGCATCGCCGAGGACCCACCTGACGCGGAGACCGTGCGCGGCGAGCACGGCGGCCGTCTCCTCGAACGCCCGCAGCGGCCACCGCTTGGCGCGCCCGCCGCTGCCCGGATGGACGAGCACTGTCGACGCTCGGCGCGCCGTCCCCGGAACCGAAATCCACGGGCATCCCATCGGCTCCGTGCTCACGCCGAGCATGCCGGCCACATGACCGTGCGCGGACGACCCGTCGGGAGGCAGCGCGGAAGCCGCCACGACCGGGACACCGAACGCGCGCGACAACCGATCCTGGATGGCACCGTCAGGATCCCGGCAGAGCGCGAACACCGCCTCCAGCCCATCGAGCTCCAGCGGCCGACCATCCGCGCGCTGACCGAGGAGGACGGGGCCGTGCGCGCCGTCCAGGTCCAGCCGTCCAGCGACGTTGCTCACCCGGCCAGCCAGCCGCAGCGCCGGGCCGCGCGCGGCGCACCACAACGCGCCGGGGAGCCGACTCGCCGGCCCGAGGGCGATGACGACGTCTCCCAGCGCGCCCGGATGAACCACCAGCACCGCGGGGCGCAAGGGTACGATCCGAGCGGAGGACTTCAGGCGGTGCCGGTGCGCTCGATCTCGAACCCGAGCCGGCCGGAGACCTCGATCGCCGCCCGCACCACCTTGGCCGAGATCTCGCGCGACATCCGCTCCGGCGCGAGCCTCGCCGCCGGCCCCGAGACGGTGATCGCGCCGACGACCCGCCCGGTGTAATCACGGATCGGCGCCGAGACGCAGCGCACGCCTTCCTCGAACTCCTCGTCCTCGACCGCGTAGCCGAGCCTCGCCGCCCTGCTCAGCTCCTTCCGTAGCGCATCGGCGTCGGTGATCGTCCGGGGCGTGAACGCCTTGAGGGGCGCCGCCACCAGGCGCTCGATCTCCGCATCCGACTCGAACGCGAGCTGGACCTTCCCGGAGGCCGTCGCATGGGCAGGCAGGTGCACGCCCACCTGCGCGACCACGCGCACCGTCTGCCCCGCTTCGACGGCGTCCACGCACACCGCCTGCCCGGCGCGCAGGACCATCAGGCAGCAGGTCTCGTCCACCTCCCGCACCAGCTCCACCATGATCGGCCGAGCCTGGCGGACGAGCCCGGTCTGGCGGATGTAGCTCTGACCGAGCTCGAGGATCTTGATGCCGAGGCGGTAATTCTCGGTGAGCTTGTTCTGCTCGACGTACCCGCGCGCCTCGAGCGTGGCGAGAAGCCGGAAGACGTTGTTCTTGTGCAGCTTGAGCTTCCGCGAGAGCTCGGTGACGCCGTACTCCGGGACCTCGCCCTTGAACTCCTCGAGCACGTCGAGAGCGTGGGCGACCGATTGGATCAGGTAGTTCGTCTTGTCACGCCGGTGCTTGGCCATGGCCGCGAGCCCAACCATCGGCCGCATTGTAACAGTGTTTGACCCATCTGGTCCACGAAAAACAAGCCAAGTCCTCGCTCTGGATCCACCGGGTCGAGAAGACGTTTTGCCAGCCGTCAGCACCGGTCCAGGCGGGGCGCGGTCCGGAGGCGGCGCCCGGACCGCGCCCGAGCCGAACACCGGGTACTTTCGGCCGAGCTTTGCCTCAGGTCGCGGGCGCTTCGAGCCGTCGCGCGATGATGCTGCCGAGGAGCCGGATCTCCGGCATGAACCGGTAGAAGCGCAGCGCGATCCGGGCCCGGACGATGGCGCCGTAGATCCGCACGAGGCTCCGGACCGCCCGCCCGTCCAGCAGGTATTCCGCGAGCGTACGGCCGTCGAGGAAACCCGTGAAGAACGACGCATCGCGCAGGAAGCGCTTGGTGCGATCGTCGAGCCACGGATAGTCGATGCGATTCCAGTGGTAGGTGCTCCACGCCTCGAGCGTGGCGGGAAGCTCGACGCCCAGTGCGGCCGCCTTCGGGTAGAGCGGTGTCCCCGGGTACACGGTCAGGAGATGGAGCTGCGTGATGCGGGCAGCGGGATACTCGCGCTTCAGGTGCCGCATCAGGTCGAGCGTCGCCTGCAACCGCGCCGGCGTCTCCTCGGGGAAGCCAGCCATGAAGCTGTACACGGGAACGATGCCCGCGGCGCGGAGCCGGCGATTCGCGTCGCGGACGTCGCCGCCCTCGACACGCTTGTTGACCGAATCGAGGATCTCCGGGCTCGCGGTCTCGACGCCGACGTAGAGCTCCACGAACCCGGCACGCCGCCAGAGCGCGAGATCCTCGCCATCGAGGCGCACCAGGTACTCGAGGAGGCAGTTGGCCTTGAGCCGGTACGGGCTCCCCCGCTCGATCAGCCGCTCGCACAACTCGCGGACGCGCCGACGGTTGGCGAAGAAGTCGTCGTCGCCGACGTAGAAGGCTCGAACCCCGAACGCGCTGGACAGGTGGTCGAGCTCGGCCAGCACCCGAGCCGGGCTCTGCGCCCGCCAGCGGCGGCCGTTGAAAGGCACGTTGTAGCAATACGAACACGCATGTGGACAACCGCGGCTGGTGGCGATCCGGAGATCCCAGTCGCCGAGCACCTGGCGCGTCACGTAACGCCGGAAGTCGACGAGGTCCGTCGAGGGAAACGGCAGCTCGTCGAGATCGAGGAACGGGCGATCCGGGGCGTGGCGGACGACACCGTCCGGGCCACGCGCGCTCACTCCCGGCACCGACCACGGTTCGGCGCCGTGCCGGAGCGCGTCCACCAGCTCGAGCGCCGTGGCCTCGCCCTCGCCCCGCACCACGATGTCGGCGAGCGGGTGCGCCAGGGTCTGCTCGGTCATGAGCGACGGATGGACTCCGCCCCACACGATCGGCAGCGCGGGACGACGACTCCGCGCCCGGCTCGCGGCTGCGAGCGCGCCCGCGATCTGGAATCCGGTCATGGCGCTCACGCCGAGGAACACCGGATCGAGCTCGCCGATCGCCGAGTCCAGTGCACCGAGGGGATCGGACTCGACCCGCTCGTCGACGATCCGGACCCGCACACCGTGCGCTTCCAGATGGCTGCCGACCGCGAGCACCGAGAGCGGCAGCGACACCATGCCCTCGCGGTCCCAACCCGTGCGCGGGTAGAACAGCACCACGGCGGGCTCGACCGGCCGCACCGGCGAGGACACGGGGTTCGTCACGGTGGATCTTTCCGCGGGTGACTCAGAGGACGTGAGCCTGCACGAACCGCATGAGTCTCGGCACGACCGACCAGCGGAAGTCGAAGCGCTCGACCCGCTTGCGCATCAGCGGGGCCGCCAACCGCGCCACCCAGCGGAACAGCGCCGAGCGGACGAACAGGTAGTCCGGAGACATCAGGACCGTCCCGTAATAGAGCCAGAGCAGCCGGTAACGCTCCGCCGCGCTCAACCAGCCCACCCTCACCCCACCGTAGTTGTAGCTCGCGAACCCACCCCACTCCGCCAGGCTCCGTGGCGGCGAGAAGCCGCGTGCCACCGCGACGTCGTAGAGCTCGGTTCCAGGGTACGGAAGAAACGGCTTGATGTTGCCGACCGTCGCGCGCGGGTGCTCCACCTCCAAGCGCAGCATCGCGCGTATGGTCGCCCGCAGCTCGTCCTCGGTCTCGTCCGGGATGCCGCTCATGAAACTATAGGTGGGCTCGATGCCGGCCTCGGCGAGGCGGCGATTGACGGCGAACAGGTCCTCGACGTCGTAATCCTTGCGGATCGCGTCCAGCACCCGCTGCGACCCGGACTCGGCGCCCACCAGCACCTCGCGCAAGCCGCACGCTCGCAGGCGCTCGAGCGACGGGACGTCCCAGCGGCGCAGGTTCTGGACGTGCGCTCCGAGCACCGACCACTGGAGCCGCGGGCGCCTCGCGTGGAGCTCCCCCGCGATCGCCAGGACACGCTCGCGGCTGACGAAGAAGTTGTCGTCGAGGAACTGCACGTGGTCGAGCGCGAGGCGATCGACCAGCGCCGCAGTCTCGTCCGCCACCCGCACCGCGTCGAGCGGCTTCCACCGCGCGCCACCGAAGAACGCGACGTTGTAGCAAAACGAGCAGCGGAACGGACAACCCCTCGACGAGAACACGCTGAGCGTCCGGCCGAAGCGGATCGTCCGGACGTAGCGCTCGAGGTCGAGGAGCTCGTACGGAAGTCGTGGCAGGTCGGACGCACCGAGCGTTGGCCGCGTCCCGGCGCTGGTCGGCACGCCGTCCTGCTTGTGCCACAGGCCCCGGATCGAGGACACCGAGCGGCCGTCCGCCAGCGCATCGCAGAGCTCACGGAAGGTGTCTTCGCCCTCCCCCTGGACCACGAAGTCGAGGTCGGGATGTTCGAGCGTCTGCGCCGGGAGCAGGCTCGGATGCACCCCGCCCGCGACGATGGGAATGCGTCCGTGCTCGCGGACGAGCCGCGCGACGCCGAGCGCATCGAGGATCTGCTTGCCGGTCATCGTGGTGACACCCACGACGAGTGGCGCTCGCGCCAGCGCGGATTCGAGCTGGCGGCGCCAGCCTCTGTCGACCCGCTGGTCGATCAAGGTTACGCGGTACCGCTCGACCAGCGGTGCCGCGATCGCGAGCAGTCCCGACGGCACCGTTCCGTCGCCGATGAAGCGCCAACCGTACGGGTTGACGAGCACGACCTCGGGGCGGCTGTCCGACGGTGTCCTGGGCGAGAGATCAGGCATGAAGCGCCGAGCGACGGGCGCGACGGAGGGGCGTCGGGCGCCAGGATGGTAGGATGCCGCTCTCCTCGGTGTCAAAGACGCGGCCCCGCGCCTCTGGGCGCTCCCTCGCACGCGCTCTCCTCGCGCAAGACCCCGCCCCGAACCGACCCGCTCCATGACCGATCCCGGCCTCGCCTCGCCGGCCCGTACCGAGCCGGCGAGGTCGCGCGCCGCGGCGTGGATGGCGACCGGGGCCGTGCTCGTCTTCCACGCTCGCTTGCTCGACGGCGGCGTGCCTGCCGGCTTCGACGTGGTCAACGAGAAGCTCTTCTGGCGCGCCTGGACCTTCGATCGCCTCCGCCGCGGGGAGATCCCACTGTGGAACCCGCACGTGCTGTCCGGCTACCCGATGCACGCGGACCCGGTACAGGCGCTCTTCTACCCGCCCGAGTGGATCCATCTCGTGCTCCCCCACCCGCTCGCGATCGGCGTGTCGTTCACGCTGGCCGCGCTGATCGCCTGCTGGGGCACGATGAGGCTGGCGCGCGTCCTCGGTGCGGACGCGTGGGGTGGCGCACTCGCGGGCGTGGCCTACGCAATCGGCGGCCTGGTCGCGGGCCACGTGGGTCTCGGCGAGATCCCGCACCTCCAGGCGATGGGCTGGACCCCATGGTGCGTCGCGCTGGCGCTCGAAGCGCTCGCTGGCCGAGCCCGATCGCCGCGCTGGCTCCCGGTGGTGATCGCGCTCGCGGTGCTCGCCGGTCACGTGCAGTACGGCTACCAGACGCTCGTGGCGGTCGCGATCACGTGCGTCACAGCGCTCGCCTGGATGACGCCACGGCCAGCGGTCGCGCGCGCGCTGGTCTCTCGCGTCGCACCGTCGGTCGCGCTGGGTCTCGCGATCGCGAGCGTGAGCCTCGTGCCCGCGCTCGCGTACGTGAGCCACTCGAACCGCGGGGGAGGCCTCGACTGGATGGCGAGCACCACCGGCGCGATCCACCCCCTCGAGCTGCTCCGGGTACTGGTCCCGGACTTCTTCGGGGACGCGGTCACCTCGCCGTACTGGGGTGGCTTCCTGAAGGAGATGTCGACGCCCTACCTCGGGATCGCGACGCTGGCCGCGCTCCCGTGGGCCCTCGGTCCGCGGTTCCGCCGCGCCACGCTCGCCGTCGCGCCCATGGCGGTGTTCGGGCTGTTGGTCGCGCTCAGTGCCTACACGCCGTTCCACCGCTGGATCTTCCACCTGCTGCCTGGCTTCGCGTTCTTCCGCATGCCGGTGAGGTGGCTGCACCTGGCGACGCTCGGAGTCGCCGTCGCCGCGGGGCTCGGCGTCACCGTGCTCCGGTCTCGACCAGCGCGCGCGCGGGCGTCGCTCCACGACGGGGTGCGAGCCGCGCTGGTGCCACTCGCCCTCGCGATCGTGGGAGCGCTCTTCTTCCTGCCCGATGGCGGCACCGGTGCCGAGCGCTTCGCCGCCTTCGAATCCCGGTTGCGCTCCCGGGTCGATTCGTTTCTCGGCCCCGAACCCGACGAGGCGGTACCCGGTTGGACGACGGCCGAACCCGCGCGATACGCGACCGCTCGCGACGCCACGGTACGGGCGATGCTGTTCGCGCTGGCGACCACCGGCACGCTCGTCGCGCTCGGGCGGCGGCCGATGTCCATCGGTCCAGCGGCGTTGGTGCTGGTCTCCGTCGATCTCGTCACGTCCGGCCAGCGGTACCTTTCCACCGTTCCCCGGCAGGTCCTCGAAACCCCGCCGCCGCTCGCGGAGCTGCTCGCGTCCGAGCCCGGCGCACGGACGCTGACCCTGCTGCCAGGGACCGTCGTGCCACGACCGCCGGCCTTCGAGGCGAGCTATCCGGGCTTCAACCGCTTCTCGCAGTCGTACATCCACCGCGCCATGGTGGAAGGACGCCGCGACGTCGGTGGCATCTTCTTCGTCGTCTCGAGCCGCTATCGCACGCTCGCCGGCGTCACCTCGAGCTTCGAGCACGAGACGGTCGAGGACGGCGCCATTCTCGACCTCCTCGGAGTTCGCTGGGTGCTGGCGCCCGCGCACGGCTGGCCGAGCGAGCACCTGCCCGAGGCAGCCTTCACCCCACGCGCGCTATCCGGCGGAATCCGGGTACTCGAGAACCCGCGCGCCGGCCCGCGGGTATTCCTCGCTCGCTCCGTCGAGGTCGTGGACGGCACCGCGCAGGCACGCGCCCGTCTCGTGTCGCCTGACCTTCCGAGCGGCGTGGTCGTGCTGGTCGCCGGCGACGTCGAGGCCGCAGCGCTCGCGCCCACCTCGCTCACCGCGCTCGGCTCGCCGGACGGCACGGCACGGATCACCGACGAACGGGACGAGCGGGTCGCGATCGAGGTCGACGCGGCCCGCCCCACGTTGCTGGTCGTCGCCGACGCGTACGACGCCGGCTGGCGAGGCTCCGTCGACGGCAGGGACGTCCCGGTGATGCGCGCGGACGTCGCGCTGCGCGCGCTGCCGGTGCCCGCCGGCCGACACGAGGTCGTGCTCCGGTATCGCCCCGCGCCGCTGCTGATCGGAGCCGGTGTCAGCGCCGTTGCCGTGCTCGCATGGGCCGCGCTCAACCTTCGCGCCGGCGGCGCGAAACGGACTCCGCCGTGACTCCACCCGCCCGACCGGTGCGCTCGCTCCGACATCGGCTGCGCTTCACGCTGGCGATCGGACTCGCGGTCGTGGTGGCGCTCGAGGGCGTCGGGCGGCTCGTCCCGGCGCCCGTGATCCGCTCGGCGTGGACGATCCCCATCCTGCTGGAGAAGCGCGCGTACGTGGTCCGCGATGCCGAGCTGTTCTGGAAGCTCCCCGGACGCGACGCGCCGCGGTTCGCGCCCGGCGCGGCCCATCGCATCCTGTGCCTCGCCGACTCGGTGACCGTGATGGACGACGGCCACGGCTACCCGGAGATGGTCGAGGCGATCCTCGCCCCACGGCTTGCCGGGGGCGTCTCGGTATGGAACGCGGGCGTGCCCGGCTACACGACCGAGCAGGCGCTCCGCTACCTGGAGCGGTACAGCCCCGAAGCGTCGCCCACGGTGGTGTCGATCCAGCTCGCCTGGAACGACCACGTCCCTGCCATGGGTGGCCGCCCCGACTCCGAGGTCGTGTTGCCGCCGGGCTGGGTGCTGCGCCTCCAGGGTCTCCTCGACGGATCCGGTCTCTACCAGTTGCTGCGGCGCGGGCTGGGCCGGGGCGTGTACGTGCCCGGTCCGGGACTGCGCGTACCGCTCGACCGCTACGAGGCCAACCTCCGCGCGCTGGCCGCCCGATCGCGCGAGCTCGGCGCCCAGGTCCTGCTGATCACCGCGCCCTACCTGAGCGACGGCGCGGACTACGCCGCGACCCACCGCGCCTACAACGAGCGCCTCGCCCGCGTGGCCCTCGAGCTCGGTCTGGATCCGATCGATCCGGTGCCGCGGTTCGTGGCCCACCCCGAGCTCTTCCTGCGCCCCGAGACCGACCACGTCCACTTCAACGCGGCGGGCAGCCGGATCATCGCCGACATGATCGCCGACCGCCTCGCACCGCGACCGCAGTGAACGCTCGAGCCCGGGCCGGCGCTCATCGCGGATGAATCGCGAGCCACGCGAGCCGTGCCCAGGAAACGAGGCAAAGCGTCAGCGACGCGCCGAGCATCGTCTGCCACGCACGGCGATCCGCGAGCGGACGCCTCCGCGAGGTACCGCGGAGCGCGTCCCCGAGCTCGAGCGCCGAGGACGCCATGAGATGTGCCGCACCCATCGCGAGCAGCCAGCCAGCAGCGAGCTGGACGACGCTCGCCACGCCTTCTCCCGACGCGTTCGCCGTGCACTCACCCGAGAGTCGGTCGCGCATCCGGACCAGATCGAGCGCGGTCATCGAGATCCCGAACCAGACGATCGAGAGTACGAGGAAGGCCTCGGCCAGCCGGCCTGCGCCCCGCGCCGCGGCTCCCCGCACCGCCCCTGCCCCGGAGGTGGTGCGCCCGGCCTCCCCCGCCGCCGGCCGACGGCTGTCCCGCAGCAGGGCCACGCAGCAGCCTGCGAGGACCGCGATCCACACCAGCGCGACCGGCCCGTTCACGAAGCGCCCGACGGTGAAGAGGTGTCGCTCGTAGAACGTGAAGTCGCGCGCGCGGCTGTGGATCAATGACGAGGCGCTGTCGCCGAGCCCGACCCGGACCAGGCCGGCGACCACGAACCCGGTGGCGAGCCGCATCCGCACCGACGCGCCGGCGGCGGACGTCCACGCCACGCCGAGCGCGAGCGCTAGCGCCCACTCGACCACCAGCACGAAGCCCGGGGGGACATCGAAGTGGATGTCCCAGCCACCGCGGGCCACGGCCGCGACCGGGAGCGTCCACCCTGCCAGCGCCATGAACGCCAGCCACCGCGAGCGACGATCCGTCACGCCGGGTCGTATCCGGGAGCTGCGGGGTGCGCTGCCGTCGCGGGACCCGATCCGTCCCACGAGGAGCGCCGCCACCGCGGGCAGCGCGACCACGACCCACTGGTGAAGCCGGGGCGGCTCGAACCCCACGCCCTCGAGGGGCGCGCCGTCATAGACCTCCGACGACATCGCGTAGCCGAGCCCCGTCACCAGCGCCACGGCGGCCAGCAACCGGAGCGGCCGATCGAGGTCGTCCACGAGGGTGGTGGTGTCGAGGCCCCACCCGCCGTCGTCAGCTGGCGGGGATGCGCGGACGAAGCTCGTCCCTAGCGCGACGAGCGCGAACCCGAGGAGCGGTACCGCCAGCGTGAGGGGCAGCGAGAGCCACGCCGTCCCGATCGACCGGCACGGCAACACCGCGGCGTAATAGACGGCGTTGTACACATGGAGGAACGGCGCATAGCCGACCAGCAGGACGCCGCTGCCGAGCAGGAGCAACGCCAGGCTGGCCGCGAGCGATCGGGTCCTCGCAGGCGTTGCAGATGGAGAGGTCGCGGGCACGCTCAACCGCGCTCCTCCGATCGGGTTGGGACGCGGTGGATGCCGTCATCGCCGAGGCTCGTGGTCCACAGCACGTGGCGCGCGGGATCGAGCGCCACGGCGCTCGGCTGATCCAGGTCGGTCACGGGCCGGACCTCGTCCGCGCCTGGCTCGAGCACCGCGATCGCGCCGACCGTGCGGGACACCACCCAGAGCCTTCCGCTCGCGTCGTCGACCGCCAGAGCGGAGACGGGGCCAGGCACCGCGAGGCGACGCTCGATCGTCAGCGTGTCCGCGTCCAGAGCGCTCAACTCGGAGCGCACTCCGTCGCCGACCCACAGCCGGTGATCGCGTGCGTCGAGTGCCATCGCGACCGGCAACCGACCCACCAGCCCGCTCCGCCGGGTCACCGCCATGTCGGCGGGATCGATCCGCCGCACCAAGCGCTCGGCGGGCGAAGCCCACCACAGCTCGCCCGAGCGTGGATCGAGCGCGAGCGGCTGGGCGTCGTGGTCGTGCGAGGTCGTCCGCACCGTGAGCCCGCGGCCGGCCGGGTCGAGCCGCTCGCCATCCCAGCGCAGCGGCACCAGCCACTCGGCGTCCTTGTCGAGCCCGATGCCGTCGAAGTGCCCGGCGATCGCGTAGATGCGCTCCGTCGTGGGGTCGACGATGAAGCTCTCGACGTGGCCGTGGAAGGTGCCCTGCGGATGCGGGAACCTGGCGTGCCCCGCGCCGCTCGCACGCCACACGAGGTCCTCGCCCGCGCCGTGGTCCGGCACGAAGCAACGCGGCGTCGGTGGCGCGTCGTCGAGCGGCGCGACGCACAGGTGGTCCTCGTAGTAGCAGGCGAACACCAGCGCGCGCGAACGCGGCAGCCAGCCGAGCTGCGTGGGACGGTGCCCGACCACGATCACGTCGCGACCGCTCGGATCGTCTCCGGCGAGCGTCTCGATGGTGCGCGCGTTCCAGAACCCGACGAAGACACGGCCCGATTCGGGGTCGAGGGCGAGTGTGGTCGGCCCATCGCCGCGGCCACGCCGAGCACCGTCGAGCCAACCGCCGAAGCTGAGGAGCTGCGCCACCACCAGCCCGGCCGCGAGCCAGAGCCACCGCGCTCGCTGCGCGGCCTGCGCCGCGCTCCCACCCACTCTCACCGGACGCGACCGCGGCCGCTGGGGTCCGACGACGCCAGGGGGGTTGCGATCCAGCGAGGCGCCGACTCGCCCCAGTCCGCGCTCGATTCGATCGAGCTCGCCGCGACCACCGCGACGCCCGAGGGCCCCTCGAGGACGACCGCACCGTCGTCGCCGCGATGGACGCTCAAGGCGTCGCCACCCGCCTCCAGAATCATGACGGCACGGGTCGGGCGGAGGTCGTCCCACCGTCGAGCGGTGGCGCGGTGGACGACGACGACCCGATCCACCTCCCCGAGGATCACCCGCAGCGCGCGCGGGTCACTCGCGGGTCGGGCCTCTCCGCGCCCCCACCGATCCCGGGCATGCCGCAGGGCGCCGTTGCGGAGCAGCCACACGAGCACCGCCACCAGCAACGCGTCGGTCAGCACGGTCAGGACCGACACTCACTCCCCCTCGAGCGGCGGCACGTCGATCCGCACGACGCCGGCCGCGCTGCCGACCCAGATCGCGCGCCCCTCGTCGTCGAGCCACGCCTCGCGAGGGCGCTCACCGACGAACCAGTCGTCGACGACCGTGAGGTCCGGTAGCCGCACCAGGTACACCCGGCCGCGCAGATAGTCGCTGGCGGTCAGGTACGGCAAGCGCGGATGCGCGCGCAGGTAGCGGATCCAGGCACCGATCCGTCGGCTGGCCGCGGGCGCGAGCGTCTCCTCGTCGTAGCGGGCGAGACCACCGACCTGCGACGTCACGGGTCCCCAGCGGGTCTCGGCGGCCTCGAATGCGTCCCACGTCACCCCACCCTTCCGCCACAATCGTGGCTGACCGTCCGCGCTCGTGCGAACTCCGAAGCGCGTGGCGCCGGATGCCGAGGCCAGCTCGATCTCGTCGCCCCGTTCGCGGGCGTCGAACGACCCGCTGTCGACGCTCGCGAGCGGCGCGAGCGAGTTCGCGTCGAGAAACACCGTCGGGCCACAACCCACGGAGAGCCAGTCGCGGTGCGGCAGCCAGCTCACGCCCAGCACATTCTGGCGACACGGAAGGTCCACGCTCCCCACGACGCGCAGGTCCTCGGCGTCGATCGCGGCGACGCTCGACCCCATCCCGGCGCCGATCCACAGCCGTCCACGCTCGCAGTCGAGGCTCGACGAGTAGGCCGGCTCGAGCACCGCGTCTCCTCGCGCCACGCGCCGGCCCGAGCCGTCGAGGCGCCGCAGCTGTGGCTCGATCGCGTCCGGACCACCCCCGACCCATCGCGAAGTCGACACCGCCCCCGCGATCACCCCGCCGCCGCACGCGGGCGCGGCGAGCGTGAGGTGCTCGCCGAGCGAGCCGTCACGCCACATCGGATACGGCGCGATGACGCGGACCGAGGCCTGGCGCTCGATCGTCAGGCGCTCGAGCGGCCGGAAGCCCATCAGGAGCCCGATTCCCCGCCCGAGCAGCACCTGGCTGAGCAAGAGCAACGCGAGCGAGCTGGCTCTCACCCGACGCAGGATCCGGGAGTCGAAGAACCCGAGCTTCCACGCCACGAGCGCGTCCGCGGCGGCGAGCACGACGTAGAGCCACTGGTCGGAGGTCATGATCAGCGACGCTCCGACCGCCCACACGATCCACACCGCCCGGGCACCCTGCCGCGCGCTCACCGCGGCCGCCGCCGCGAGGCCGCACACCACCACGGCGAGCAGCGCCTGGCTCGCCGCGATCGCTCCCAGCACGAGCGCCACCACCGCGAAGAGCGCCCAGCTCGCCGCGCCCACCAGCCGTCCCAGCCCGGCGCGAAATCCGCGCAGGCCGGGCGAGTCGATCC
>CAYMQR010000009.1:0-25722 GCA_964392195.1 uncultured bacterium
CCCACCAGCGTCCTGAATTGCGGGTCGGGACGCTCTGATAGAAAGCGTCTTGTTACTATTTTGCGTAGCGCTTTGCAGGCAAAATGCGTAGCGGTTGCTCACTTTCTGCGTAGCGGATTGTTAACTCGGACGCCGCTGGCGTCGGCGCGCGAGCGGCTCCCGGTGGGCTGGCGCCCGCCGCTACGAGCGGGCGGCCCGAACGGCCTCGGGCGCGCGCGCTCCCTCGCGCGCCGGGGATCGATCGGGTCGTACAGGGATCGATGCACGCGGCGGTGCGACGATCGCGTCGTATCGCCGGGCACGCGGCGCGTGCCCCTCCGACGATGCCCCTAGAGGGCCAAGCCCCTAGTTCCTCGCCGCCGCGGTTCGTAGGGGCGACCGCGAGGTCGCCCGCGATTGGGACCGACCGGCGGATGCGATCGCGGGCGAATCCCGGCGGACTCGCCGCCGGGCGGGACGTCAGCCGGCCACGTAGCGAAGCGCGGCGGTGAAGTGGAGCGCCGCCGCCAGCACCACGCACACGTGGAACACTTCGTGATACGAAAAGACCGCCGGCCAGAGCCGCGGTCGCTGGCTCACGTAACACAGCGCACCGGCGGTGTAGGCGACCCCGCCGGCGATCAACAGCACCACCGCGCCCGCCGGCACGTGGTGGGCGAGCGGCACCAGGCACGGCACGATCAGCCACCCCTGGAAGAGCTGCATCGCCACCGACCAGCGCTTGCGCACCTGCGGGAAGAACGCCTTCTGGACGATTCCCGCGATGGTGATGCCCCACACCGCGATGAGCACCGCGACGCGCATCCCGCCGTCGAGGGCGGCGACCGCGAACGGCGTGTAGGTGCCGGCGATCAGCACGTAGATCATCGAGTGATCGACGCGCTGGACGCGCTTCTTGCGCTCCGGCTCCCAGTCGACCGAGTGGTAGAGCGCGCTCACGGTGAAGAGCCCGAGCATGCTGAGGCCGAAGACCACGAGGGCTGCCCGCTCGCCGCCGCCCGCCGTGGCGCGCTGCCACAGCCACGCGGTGCCCGCGATCGAGGAGAGCGCGGCGCCGCCGTGCAGGAACCCGCGCACCGGGTTCTGCATCGCGCCCAGCGTGAGCCGCTCGAGTTGGGTGTGAGCCGCCATCGGCCGCGAGTGTAGACCGCGCGCGTCAGCGCTTCGTCAGCGGATCGAAACGGAGCGATCAGCGCCGTCCGCTCACGCCGTGCCGAACTTGGTGTCCACCTCGACGCCGAGCTGGCGCAGGAAGGCGCTCGGCAGCACGCCGCCGGCGAACACGAACACGCGGTCGGCGTCGATGCGAAGCTCGCGCCCCGCGGCTTCGAGCTCGACCGCGCGTTCGTGGATCGCGCGCACCTCGGACTTGAGCAGCGCCCGGATCCGCCCCGCCTCGACGAGCGCCTCGAACTGACGCCGCACCGAGGCCGTGGCACGGGCGAGGACCTCGCCGCGGTAGGAGAGCGCGACCCGGTTGCCGAGCGCGGGCTCGGCGAGCGCCGCCGCAGCCTCGAGGGCCGAGTTGCCGCCGCCCACCACCAGCACCCGGTCGCCGCGGAAGTCGGCGGCGTCGGCGAGCGAATACGCGACGTGCGGCGCCTCCTCGCCGGGCACCTCGAGCTTGCGCGGCGAGCCGCGCCGTCCGATGGCGAGCAGCACCCGCCGTGCCCGGTAGGTCCGCCGCGACGTGGCGACCGTGAAGAGCCCGTCGGCGCGCGACACGCTGTCGACGCGCTCGCCGGTGTGGATCGTGAGCCGCGCGGCGTCGATCACCTCGTGCCAGATCGCGAGCAGCTCTTCCTTCGAGATCGCGCGCGCCTTCACCGTGCCGTAGAAGGGGATCTCGAACGCGGAGGTCACCACCACCTTCTTGCGCGGGTAGTGGTAGACGCTGCCGCCGACCTGCTCCTGATCGACGATCTCGAAGCGGAGCCCCGCCTTCTTCGCGGTGAGCGCGGCGGCGAGCCCGGAGGGACCCGCGCCGACGATGAAGAGATCGAGCACGTCGCCGCGCGCGCCGCCGCCACCACCGCCGCGCAGCTCGCGCGCGATGCCCTCCACCGCCTGCCGCCCCTGGGTCATGGCGTTGCGGATCAGCCCCATGCCGCCGAGCTCGCCGGCGATGTAGAGGCCGGCGACGTTGGTCTCGAAGTTGGGCTTGACGTTGGGGATCTCGACGCCGCGGGTGGCGGTGCCGAACACCAGCGAGATCGCCTCCACAGGGCACGCCGCCAGGCACGCGCCGTGACCGATGCAGTGGGTGGGGTTGGCGAGCACCGCGCGTCCGTGGACGACACCCAGCACGTCGCCCTCGGGGCAGGCTGGCGTGCAGTCGGCGGTGCCGATGCACTTGAGGGGGTCGATGACCGGGTGGAGGCTCGCGGGCTCGAGCCCGGCGCTGACCGCCTCCTCGAACTGGGCGCGGTGGCGCCGCTCGCGGCGCGAGGCCCGGACCCAATACGGCGCGATCACCAGCGCCGACAGCACCACGAACAGCGTCAGCTCGAGGTGGTCCAGGACGAGATGCACGATGGCTGCACCTCAGCGTCCGTCGCCGGCGCGCGCGGCGGTCGGCGACCCGGCTGGCGGGCGGATCCGGTAGCCCACCTTGGCGAGCAGCGCGTGGTCGAGGTCGCCGTCGGCGACCGTCGCCTCGTAGCTCGCGAGCGCGAACCAGTCGCGGTCGATCAGCCAGAACAGCTCGGCGCGGGCGAAGCCGCCCACGTCGCTGCCGGTCTCGTCGCGGTCGCGCAGGTCCACGCCCACGCCGAGGTCGAGGCTGGTGCCGTCGGCGACGTCGAAGCCGGCGCTGAGCGCGCCCTCGTGGTCGTTGCGGCCGAAGCCGGTCACGCCCGTGTACGCGACCTCCCACCGGAGCGGCAGGCTCGCGAGCCGCCGCCCGCCGAGCGCGAGCCCGCCGCCGAAGCTGCTCTCGTCGGTGGTGGTCGCGGCGAGGGTGTACGAGCGGCCCTGGTCGTCGATGTAGACCTCACCGGCGGTGCCGTCGAGCGGCGCTCCCTCGGGCAGGATCCGCACCTCGTAGCTCGGCACCGCCTGGCGCAGCCGGTAGGAGAGGCGCGCGCGGGTGTAGAGGTCGTGGGTCAGCTCGTAGCGGGCTCGGCCCTCGATCGACTCGCGCTGCGGGTTGGCGACCGCGTCGATCGTGTCGGGATCGAGCGACGCCGGCCGCAGCAGGTAGCGGTAGGTGGTGAAGCTGCCGCCGAGGCGGAACGAGGGTGCCGCGCGCCAGTCGCCACCCACCGCCAGCGAGCCGAGCCGTGTCGACTGGCCCGCGACGCCGAGGTCGAGCCTGAGCGAGCCGAACGCGTCGAGGTCGCGGGTCGGCGACCAGCGCCCCTGCGCCGTGAGCGACTCGCGGTCGGCCTCGCCGTCGTAGAAGCTCGCCACGAAGCCGGCGCCCGCGCCGCCTTGCTCGCCCTCGAGCCCGAGGAAGCCGCCGCCGGTCAGGAACTTGCCGTCGAAGGTCTGGTCGTAGGGGTTGGGCTCGAGGCCTCCGAAGCCGCCGAGGCGGAACGACTCCCAGCGGTAGCCGAAGGTGAGGCCGTCGACGCTCGCCGTGGGCACCTCGACGATCCACTCGCGTCCGGCGAGCGCCACCCACCCCTGCGCGGGATCGAGTCCGGCCGAGAGCCGCTCGAGGCGGTAGGCGGGAACCGATGGGTCGTAGAGATCACCGTTCACCGGGATGCGCAGCTCGCCGTCGACGTGGGCGGCGAGCTCCCACGACGTGAGCTCGCTGCCGTCGAGGCGCAGGTCGAGCCCGAACGTGGCCGAGGTCTGCTCGGCGCCGCCGTAGGTCAGCGCGTAGCCCTCGGCCGCGACCACGCCGCGCACCGATCCGGCGCGCGCGGGACGCGGCGCGGCGGCGACGAGGGTCAGCACCGCGGTGAGGGCTACCCACCCGGGTGCCGTCGCGCGGGCTGGGCGCGCGCGCATCAGTCGTCTCCCTCGTAGCCCTTCGGATGGCACGCGAGGCACTGCTTGTTGTCGGTGGTCTTGTGGACCTCGGCGCCGGTGCGCTTGTGGCAGTTGATGCAGTCGAACTGCGAGTAGTTGCTCGAGTTGGGGTGGCAGTTCGAGCACTGACGGTAGCCCTCGTGCGGGATCACGAAGGTGTGGTCGTGGCCGGCGTCGCTCCAGTCGACGGTGTTGTGGCAGCCCTCGCAGGTCGGGCCGTAGTGGTTGGGCGGCGCGTCACCCGCGTGGCAGCTCGAGCACCCGCTGGTGATGCCGTTGTGGTTGAAGACCGCGTTGCCCCAGTCGTTGGTGTCCTTGTGGCAGCTCGCGCAGTCGCCGGGGTAGTGGCCCGCGGGCCGGTTCTTCTCGTGGCAGGTGGCACAACCCGAGGTCACGCCCGCGTGGTTGAAGCTCGCGCCCGCCCAGGTCGCGGTGGTGTGGCACTTGACGCAGTCGCCGGGGTAGTGGCCGGCGGGGCGATCGCTCTCGTGGCAGCTCGCGCAGTTGCCGGTGATGCCGGTGTGGTCGAACGTGGCATCGGCCCACGAAGTGGCGGTGTGGCACTTCACGCAGTCGCCGGCGTAGTGGCCTGCGGGCCGGTCGGACTCGTGGCAGCTCGTGCACGACGTCACGCCGGCGTGGTTGAAGTTGCCGTTCGCCCAGGTGCCCGGCGTGTGGCAGCTCGAGCAGTCGCCCGGGTAGTGGCCGGCGGGCCGGTCGGGCTCGTGGCAGCTCGCGCAGTTCGAGGTGATGCCGCTGTGGTCGAACGAGGTCGGGTCCCACGAGCCCGGGCTGTGACAGCTCGAGCAGTCACCCGGCGAGTGGCCTGCGGGGCGATCCTGCTCGTGGCAGCTCGCGCAGTTGGTGGTGATGCCGGTGTGGTCGAAGCCGGTCGGGCTCCACGAGCCCGCGCTGTGGCAGCCAGCGCAGTCGCCGGGGTAGTGGCCGGCGGGGCGGTCGGGTTCGTGGCAGCTCGCGCAGTTCGAGGTGATGCCGCCGTGGTCGAAGGTCGCGCCGCTCCACGAGCCCGTGGTGTGGCACTTGGAGCAGTCGCCGGGAGAGTGTCCGGCGGGCCGCTCCTTCTCGTGACAGCTCGCGCAGCTCGAGGACACGCCGGCGTGGTCGAAGCTGGCGCCGCTCCACGAGCCGGTCCCGTGGCACTTCACGCAGTCGCCGGGGTAGTGCCCGGCGGGCCGCTGCTTCTCGTGGCAGCTCGCGCAGTTCGACGACACTCCGCCGTGGTCGAAGCTGGCGCCGCTCCACGACCCGGTCGTGTGGCACTTCGCGCAGTCGCCGGGATAGTGGCCCGCGGGCCGCTCCTGTTCGTGGCAGGTCGCGCACCCGGAGGCGATGCCGTCGTGCGAGAAGTGCACGTTCGACCACGAGCCGGGCACGTGGCACTTCGAGCAATCGCCCGGGTAGTGCGCCGGCGGCCGCTGCGCTTCGTGGCAACGCGCGCAGTCGCTGGTGACGCCGTCGTGCGAGAAGTCGGTGTCGGACCAGCTCGACGGCACGTGGCAGCTCGAGCAGTCGCCCGGCGCGTGGCCGGCGGGGCGGTCCTTCTCGTGGCAGCTCGCGCAGTTCGAGGTCACGCCGGCGTGGATGTTGCCGCTCGCCTGCCACTGGGTGCCGGGCACGTGGCAGTTCGCGCAGTCGCCGGCGAAGTGGTTCGCGGGGCGATCCTTCTCGTGGCAGTTGTCGCAGCCGTCCGCGATGCCCGCGTGGCTGAAGCCCGCGGGCGCCCAGGTCCCGGGCGTGTGGCAGCTCGAGCAGTCGCCGGCGGGGTGGCCGGCGGGGCGGTCCTTCTCGTGGCAGCTCGCGCACGGGTCCTTGACCTTGGAGTGGTCGAACGACGACCCGGCCCAGCGGTCGGTCTGGTGGCACTTGGAGCACGTCCCCTTGGGGTGGCCGGCGGGGCGGTCGCCCTCGTGGCAGCCCTCGCATGCCGTGGGCGTGGACTGGTAGTTGCCGTGGTGGCAGCTCTCGCAGCCGAGCGCGACGTGCGCGCCGGTGAGGTACGCGGCGTGGTCGACGCCGCCGATCACCACCGGCGGCAGCTCGGGGTCCTTCGCGCCATCCGAGCCCGAGCCGCCCGAGCAGGCGCTCGCGAGCACCACGAGCAACCCCGCCAGGCACCGAGGCGCCAGGCGCGTGAGCGGTCGCGGGAAGTGCTCGGTCATGGCCGGCCTCCGGTGGGGGAGAGGGCGAGGCGTCATCGCGTTCCGTGCTGGCCGCCGCCGCGAACGGCGCCCGAGCGCACCCGTCCGCGCCGGTCGCCGCGCGCGTCGTCCCACGTGACGGTGCCGTGGCAGTCGGAGCAGCTCGTCGAGAAGCCCTTCTCGACGTGGTTCGGATCACGGGTCGCGAAGTAGTCGTTGCGGTGGCAGGTGAAGCAGTCGATCGGCAGCGAGGGCTCGTGGCGCGCGAAGGTGGTGATCGTGTGGCACTGGTCGCAGAGCGCGGGCGGCAGCCCGAGCGCCACGTGCCGCGGCCCGCGCGTGAAATCGACCAGGTGGCAGCTCACGCACGCGCTGTCGATCGGACCGAACGGCTTGGCCTCGTGGCAGTCCTCGCAGGTGGGCAGCGCGTGGCCGCCGCGCAGCGGGAACGAGTCGTGGTCGACCTTGGCGGGCAGCCAGGCAACCTGCGAGTGGCAGTCCTGGCACTCGATCGCCGCGGACGCGCGGTGGTCGAAGCGCGTCGCGGCCGCGAAGTCCTTCTCGTGGCAGGCGACGCAGGCGCTCGGCGTGTCGCGGTAGCTGCGCGAGCGGTGGCAGTCGCCGCAGTCGGCGGCGCGGTGCGCGCCGGCGAGCGGGAAGCCGGTGTTCTCGTGGCGGAAGCGCACCGGCTGCCAGGCGCTCGGCGAGTGGCACTCGGCGCAGGTCGAGTCGAACTGGCCGCGGTGCGGATCGACGTGGCAGCCGACGCAGTCGTCCGGGTTGCCCCACGACGGGTCGTGCTCGACGAACTGGCCGGCCTTCACGTGGCACGACGCGCACGGGGTCGCGGCGTGCATTCCGACGAGCGGGAAGCGCTCGGTGTGCTCGCGCCCCACCAGCGACTTCCACGACGAGGTCGAGTGGCAGGCGGTGCAGTTCGTACCCTGGTCACCGCGGTGCGGGTCGGCGTGGCACGACGCGCACGCGATCTCGACCGGCTTGAAGCGCCCCTGGTCGTGGCACTTGGCGCAGTCCACGCCGACGTGCTTGCCGGTGAGCGGAAAGCGCGACTTCTGGTGGTCGATGCGTGCCGGCCTCCAGCCGCCGTCGTCGTGGCACGAGGCGCACGTGGTGGGCGCGCCGCTCGCTTCCTTGAACTGGCCCTGGTGGACGTCGTCGTGGCACGACGCGCACGCGAGCGGGGTGTCCTTGAAGCGGCCGTTCTGGTGGCACCCGGCGCACTCGACCGGCGCGTGCTTGCCGGCGAGCGGGAAGCGCGTCGCCGCGTGGTCGAAGCGCGCCGGCTTCCAGGCGCGGTCGTCGTGGCACGAGCCGCAGGCCGTGACCACGCCGTGGGCGTCCTCGAACTGGCCCTTGTGGACGTCGTCGTGGCACGACGCGCAGGCGAGCGGCGTGTCCTTGAAGCGCCCCTTGTCGTGGCACTTGGCGCAGTCCACCCGGGCGTGCGCGTTGCGGAGCGGGAAGCGGGTGCGGTCGTGGTCGACCTTCTCGCGGGTCCAGCTGGTGGCGTCGTGGCAGTCCGCGCACGGCTTGGCGGCGCCGCTCGCGAGCTTGAACTGCCCCTTGTGCACGTCGACGTGGCACGAGGCGCAGTCGGTGGGCGTGCCCGCGAAGCGGTCGTTCGCATGGCACTTCGCGCAAGCCACGCCGGCGTGCTTGCCGGTGAGCGGGAAAGCGGTGCGGTCGTGGTCGATGCGCGGGGTCTTCCAGCTCGCCGCGGTGTGGCACGCGGAGCACGCCTGCAGCGCGCCGCGCTCGTCGCGGAACTGGCCGCGGTGGACGTCCTCGTGGCACGACGCGCAGGCCAGCGGAGTGCCGGCGAAGCGGCCGCTTTCGTGGCACTTCGCGCACGCGACGGCGGCGTGCTTGCCGTCGAGCGGGAAGCGCGTGCGCTGGTGGTCGACGCGCGCCGGGCGCCAGCTCTCGAGCGAGTGGCAGGCGGTGCACTCGGGAGGCTGGCCGGTCGCGGCGTCCAAGAACTGCGTGCCGTGGACGTTCTCGTGGCAGCTCGTGCACGCGGTCTCGAGCCCCAGGTACGTCTCGCCGCGGATGCCGAGCGCCTTCGCGACGGCGGCGGTGTGGCAGCGCGCGCACGGGGTCTTCCTGTGGGCACCCTCGAGTACCCAGCCGGCCTTGGCGTGGTCGAAGCGGCGGGTGTCGAGCTGCACCATGTCGAAGGCGCTGCCCTTGTGGTCGGCGTGGCACGAGATGCACGTGCCCTTCACCTGGGCGTGGAATCCGCGCTTGGCGGCGATGCGCTTGGCGAGCGCGTCGTGGCACGCGAGGCAGCGCTCGTCGGGCACGCCCTTGCCCATCGCGTGGCACTGCGAGCACTTGTCGAGCCGATCGAGCGCGGCGTGCGGCTGGGCGAGCGGTCCCGGGCTGACCAGCTCACCGAGCCCCTGGGCGTGCGCGGCGGCGACACTGAGGGCCAGCGAGGAGAGGAGCGCGGCGACCAGCGCCGCCGCCGCGCGCCGAGTGGACGGGATCGGACGGATGCGCCTCATTCAGCGCGCCTGGAAGAGCACCATGACGGCGACGTGGAGGGCGAGGATCGCGTAGAGCAGGGCGACCAGCGGCACGTGCAGCGCGTGCCAGCGCGCCACCCACCGCCGCGTGGACTCGAGCATCCCGACCTGCCGCTCGAGCTCCTCGACGCGCCGCACCCGCGCCAGCAGCGCGCGCCGCTCCGCGGGGGCGAGGCCGCGCTCGGTGAGCCAGCGGTCGAGGGCGTGGCGCTCGCGCACCGCGGCCACCCCGGCGTCGATCCAGCGCACGAACCAGCCCACCGTCCCGGCGTGGCGCTGGCCACGCTCGCCCTCCGCGAAGCGCCGCGTGAATCCCCGCGACCCCCGAGCCGCCGCGAGCTCGGGGAGCTCGCTCTCGAGCTCGGCGAGCTCGGCGCCGAGCTCGGCCAGGCTGCGCTCGCGTCCCGCGATCGTGCGCGGCACCTGCGCGTACACGTAGCGGCCGAGCACGCCGCTCGTGACGACCACGACCATCGACCAGAACGCCACCGAGACGATGCCGCCGAGGCGTCCCGCGGTGTGGAAGAGCACCAGCATCGGGCCGACCAGGCCGAGGGTGACGTGCGCGTCGAGCCAGCGCGGCAGGCGGCCGAACCGAGCCAGGCGGGGCACGCGCTTGCGCACCGAGTAGAGGGTGAGCAGCACCATCGCCGCGGCACCGGCGATGCCGAGTACGAGGCCGAAGCCGTGCCCCGGCTCGTAGGCGATCGGACCGGCCGGCAGCAGGCCGGCACCCTGGAGGCGAGCGTGCATGCTCGCCTCGGGGCGGTTCAGCTCCAGGTGACACTCGAGCGCGACCGGCAGCGTCACCGCGACCAGCGCGAGCAGCGGCGCCACCGACGACACCGACAGCGAGCGGGGACGCGGCGCGGCGCGGCGCTCGGCCGGGCGGGCCGTGGAGGCGGCGCGTGCGTCCGACCGCGGCCCGTCCCCGGCCATCCATCCATCGGCGAAGCCCTGGACCCGCACCGCGCTCGCTACCTCGCGCATGGTTCGCTCTCCGCGCCGCTCGAGCCACCGCCCCGGCGCCGATGGGACAGCCGTGAGCAATGCGGGTGCCGAGTGTGAAGAAATGTGAATACGCCGCGATTCCAGACGTTTCGGTGTCGCGCGGGGCGGTCTCCGCGTTGACGAACGGTCTTCACGTTGAGGGAAATCGTGACCTTGTCTGACGGTTCGCGGCCCGTACGGCGGCCGCGCGCGCGCCGAGGGATGGGCGGCGCGCGGCAGCATTGAAGCGGGAGAGAGCGTTCGAGTACCCTTCGGCGGCTCGGCTCGTCACCCGCGAAGACGCGCCCGCGCGGCGCTGCTTCACGCCTCTTCCCCGCCCCTCGAGAACCTCGGATCGCGCCACCACATGGCGGAGCTGGACGGCCTGCTTCGGGACCTGGAGCTGATCCTCTCCCAGGAAGCGATCCCGCCCGCGGAGCTGCGCGATCGCGTGGTCGTGCCGCTGCTCAACCGCCTCGGTCACCCCGACAACCTGATCGTCGACCACCCGGCGGGTGACTCGGGGGCCGACCTCCTGGTGCGCGATCGCGACGGCGAGCCGCTCGTCAGCGTCGGCTGCAGGAACCGTTCGAGCGCGGGCCTCGTCCATGCGCGCCCGGTGCTGCACAACAGCCTCATGCGCCAGGCCAAGTCGCCGCTCGGCCTGCTCGCCGACGGCTACCACCTCGAGATCTGGGAGATGCGCGGCAAGACGCCGGTGCGGCTCACGGCGTGGCCGCCCGACGAGGCGCGCGCCCGCACCAGCGTGCTGCGCGAGATCGCGATGCTCGACGAGAGCGTCCAGCGCCGGCTGCGCGGCGCCGAGGCCCCCGAGCTCCTCGACCCCACGCAGGCCGAGGTGCGGGTCGCGCTCGGACGCCACCTCCAGGTGGTGTCGTCGCTGGTGAGCTTCGAGCTCAAGTCGCGCTTCGGGCCGCTGGTGCAGGCGCTGGTCGACCGCAGCGCGCCGCCCGCCGGCATGGAGGAGACCGCGAAGCGGGCGAAGGACGGCTACCGGCGCTGGGCGACGCCGGTCGAGAACGGCTTCCTCCTCTACCTGGCGATGACGGCGCGGATCGCCGCGCTGCGGATGATCACCGCGCTGGCGCTCGAGGCCCGCGACCGCCGTGAGGGCGCGCCCGCGTTCCCCGACGGCAAGAGCGGCGCGGCGCTGCGCGCGGTCGAGCGGCTGCGGCGCCAGGATCCGTCGCTCTACGGCGGAGGGGTGTTCGACTGGTACCTGCCCGAGGACGCCACCCACGACACCGTGCGGCGGCTGCTCGCGGCCTACAAGCTGGGCTCGCTCGCGATCGCCGAGCTTCGCGAGCTGGCGCGCGGCGACGCCGCGGCACACTGCTCGTTCTGGGGACCCGCGCTGAGCCGGGTCCTGCCCGCGGGCGCGCGCGACGGGCTGTGGGTGGCGGGCACCACCTCGGTGGCGGCGCCGATGGTGATGCACGCGGCGGCGCAGGGCGTGCCCAACCTGCCGGGCTCGTGGCACGTGCGCTCGTTCGGGCGCACCGTGCTCGCCGAGCTGCGCCTCGACACCGCGCTGCTGTCGCTCGCGCCGCCCTCCACCCTCGGCCTCGTCAACGACCAGGCGCCCGAGTGCGACGTGGTGGTGATCGAGCCGTCGCCGGTCGAGACCGCGGTGTGGTCCGATCTCCCGCACGGACGCCTCGCCACCGCGATCCTGCTCGGCGAGCGCGAGCCGCCGCGATCCCTCCTCGAGCGCTTCGGCGCGGGGCCGGGGGGCGCCTTCCTGTTCGACCTCGCCGGCATCGACGGCGCACCCGCCGCGGCGCGGATGCTGGTGAAACGCCGTGACGGCGTGGTCGCAGACGCCGCCGAGGGCGTGGCCGCGATCCACCTGGTGCGCGGCGTCTCCCACCTCGACCAGCTCGCGGCGCGGCCCTTCAAGTCGATCGCGGCGCCGCTGGCGCGGGTGCTGTGGGGCAAGAACGGCCGGCCCGACTTCGGCTTCGATCCGGTGGTCGAGGGCGTGGTCGAGCGGCTCCACGCGGGGGCGCGGCCGCTCGGCGAGCTCGCCTCGGTGGTCGACGGCAAACCCGGCGACGAGGTCGTGCTCGGCACCTTCGTGCCGCGCGATCCGCTCGCGCGCAAGGCGATCGGGCCGGGGCGCGACCTCGGCCGCTTCTGGCTGCGCTGGTCCGACAAGTGGTGGGTGCCGCCGAGCGCCGCGGCGGTCGACGGCGAGGGCGCCGACGCCACGCCCGGCATCCTGGCGCGCTGGGATCGCGGGCGGCTGTTCGCGGCGTGGGACGCCGAGGGCTACGTGCCGGTGGGCGCGGTGGTGCGGCTGGTGCCGCGGCTCGCCGCGGGCACCGACCCGCGGCTGCTGGTGGCGCTGCTCAACGCGAGCTGGGCGAGTGCCCTGGTCGGGCAGCGCGGCGCGCCGCCGTCGCGGCCTCTCGCGGCCGCGCTCACCGAGCTGCCGATCCGGCTGCCGGCGCGAGCCGACGCGAGCGGCTGGGTGACCGCGCTCGACGGCATCGAGCGCGCCAACCAGACCATCCAGAAGGCGATGGAGCGGCTCGGCTCGATCGACCGCATCGCGGAGGAGGCGTGGGTGCGGCGGGTGCCGCTGCGCGACGCGACCGGGACCATGCTCGCGCATCGCGTGCCGCCGGTGCTCGAGGTGGCGGGACCGGTGGTGCGCGAGGGTAACGAGGTGCGGATCGGCGAAGACTTCGTGCTCACGGCGCGCTCGCCTGACGTCGCGCGGCTGCTCCACCAGCTCCTCGACACCGAGGTCGGCAAGCTCGTCGGCCACAGCGGCGTGGAGATCGAGCGGCTGTTCCAGATCCCGCGCACCGAGCCCGAGGCGAAGCTGCTGCTCGCGGTGCTCGACCGGCTGCACGCCGAGATCGACGACGCGGTGGCGCGCCGCGCCGGCTGGGAGGCCGAGCTCGAGGACCGCGCGCTGGCGCTCTACGAGGTGGGTCCGGGGGACGTGCGGGTGCTCGCCGGCCCCGACGGCGCGGACGCGTGAGGGTGGCGAGGTCGAGGTCGCCGCTCGGTCCACGAGCGGACTCGCCAGCCGGCCGGTCGCGGCGCCACCCCACGGGCGGTGCGGCTGACCCGGCAGTGAGGCCTCGGGCAATGGCCCGCGCCAGCGGCGCGCGGCGCGTTGCCGCGCCGGATTCGGGGTGGGGCCCCGTCCGGATTCACTCCGGACGGGGCGGGGTCTTGGAAAGACCCCGCGACAACATCGGCAGGCAGGCGACGAGCAGGCCAGGGCGAGCTCGTCGCCAGCCAGCTACCATCGCGGCGCGATGGCGGAACAGGCACCCCGGCTCAAGCCGATCGGCAACACCGCGCTGGCGCGCCTCAACCTCGGCAAGGCGCTGCTGCAGAAGGGCCGGCACGGCCAGGCGCTTGTCGAGTTCGACGCCGCTGTGCGCGAGAACCCCGAGCTCGCCGAGGCTCACCTCGGCAAGGGCCTGATCTTCGCGCGGCGCGCCGAGTTCCGCGCCGCCCTCGGGTGCATCGGCCAGGCGCTGGCGCTCGACCGCGACCTCGCGACGGCGTGGCTGGTGAAGGCGCACGTGCACATGGAGATCGCCGAATGGGACGAGGCGCTCGCGGCCGCCGAGCGGGCGGTCGAGATCGGCGAAGCCCACCCCACACGCGCCGTCTCCACCGAGACCTCCGACGACGAGCCGCGCCCTCCCGAGGACAAGCGCGACAAGGCGTACCTGGTCCAGGGCACCGTGCTCGCGCACCTCGGCCGTGATCGCGACGCTGTGCGTGCCCTCGAGAGCGCGCTCCGCCTCAACCCGAATCTGGTGCAGGCGCGGCTCAAGCTCGCCCACCTTCTGATGAACCTGGGCGAGGAGAACCGGGCGGTCGAGCAGGTCACGATCGCCGAGCGCCTCAACCCCCTCAACTTCCAGGGACGGATCGCGGTCGGCGACATCTTCCGCGCTCGCGGGCGCCACGACGAGGCCATGCGCGAGTACAAGGCGGCGTCCGAGATGGCCCCGCGCCAGGCGCTGCCATGGCTCAAGCTCGGCGAGCTCTACGTGGAGGCAAAGCTGCCGTCGGAGGCCGCGTTCGCGTTCCGCACCGCGCTCAAGCTCGACCCCAAGCAGGCGAAGGCGCTGGTCGAGCTGGGGCGGATCTTCCTCGACGCCGGAAACGTCGCGGAGGCACTCGAGATGCTGCGCGCGGCGGTACAGATCGACGCCCGGTATCCCGAGGCCACCGAGCTGCTCGAGCGCGTCGAGCGCACCTTCGGCGCGACCCCGGACGCTCCCTCGAGCGGCCGGCCCACGCCCGCTTGACGGCGCCGGCGCCGCGACGCCCTCGCCACGGCGCGCGTCAGCGCTGGGCGGTGAAGAGGATCAGCAGCCCGTACCCGACGCTGGTGAGCCCGATGAGGATGGCGGGCAGACGCAGGTTGGCGTGCCCTCCGCCGCGATCGATCTTCTTCACCGCCACCACGCACACGGCGATGCCGATCAGGACCAGCACGTACGGCATGAGGATGACCTGACCGAAGGAGTCGAAGAACGGTTGCACGTTCAACTTTCACCTCCCACGCGCCAGCGATCGACTGCCGGGGAATTTAACCCGTCCCCCGACGGCGCCACAATCCGCCCACCGACCCGCCCCTCGCGCTCCCCGGATGGGTGTGCTGCCAGGCTGCCGCGGCCTCGCCTCACGCCGCCAGCGTTCGCACGTCGGCTCGAGGTGGTTCGGAGCGCGGCGGCGCTGGCCGGTTCGCTCACCGGTGGAACTGGCGCAGGAAGTCCCAGATGCGGGCCGAGGCGTCGACGCTCTCGACCAGCCGCCCGGTGCCGAGGTGCTCGGAGATGTCGACCCCGCCGGGCCATGTGTGACCGCCCTCCGGCAGCGTCACGAGCACCACCGGCGCGCCGGCCGGTGTGCGGGGCGCGTAGCGGCGCACGTGGCACTCGCCCTCGTCGCGGCTCTCCGCGGGGCTCGGGTCACAACCGTTGACCCGCACCCACCACGCGATCGAGTCCTCGACCGGGCGATAGTCGGTGCGCGAGAACTGGTTCTCGCCGATCCCGCCCTCGAACGAGACGTTGCGGTCGGCGAGCCCGTGGACGTGGATCACCGGCGTGTGTAGGCGCGGCTCCGGACCGTCGACGGTCAACGTCGCGCTCACCACCCCGATCGCCGCGAAGCGCTCGGGCACCTCGCACGCGAGGCGGTAGCTGAACATGCCGCCGTTCGAGAACCCGACCGCGTAGGTGCGCGACGGGTCGACCGACCAGCGCCGCGCCACCTCGTCGAGGATCGCGAGGGTGAAGCCGACGTCGTCCGAGTTCATCCGCATCGCGTAGCCGCAGCACGAGCCGGCGTTCCAGGTGAGCATGCGGTCGCGGAAGCGCCCGATGCCCTCCGGATACACGACCACGAAGCCCTCGCGATCGGCGACTCGATCGAGCAGGCTCTGGCGGCGCATCGCCTTGGCGGTACCGAGCCCGCCGTGGAACGCCAGCACCAGCGGCGCCGCGCGCCCTCGCCCCACTCCCGGCGGCGCGTACACCAGCGCGCGCCGGTCGCGCCCCCCGTGGGCGAGGTGCAGCTCGACCGCGTCGCCACCGCTCATCGGCTCAGCTCGCCGCGGCTTCCGGCTTCGGCTTGCGCTTGCGCGCGCCGAGCGGCGCGATCTGCACGTTCAGCAGCGTGGTGTCGGCGGGCAGCGCGAGCAGCGTCACGATCAGCTCGCCGACGCGCTCGGGCGGCAACGCGTCGCCGGGCTTGGGCACCGGGTGGTTCTGCTCCCACATCGGCGTGTCGATGGCGTGCGGGCACACCACCTGGACGCGCACGCCGTCGCGCCGCACCTCCTCGGCGAGCACCTGGCTCAGGCCCACGACGCCGAACTTGGACGCGCAATAGGCGCCGTCGTGGGCTCGGCCGACGAGCCCCGACACCGAAGACACGTTGACGATCGTGCCCGAGTGCTGCGCGATGAGCGTCGGCAGCACGGCGCGGTTGCTCAGGAACGTGCCCTTGAGGTTGATGTCGATCACGTCGTCCCACTCGTCGAGGGTGATCTGCACCACCGGCTTGGGCGGAGTGCCTCGCTTGCGCAGGATCCCCGCCGCGGCGACCAGCCCGTCGAGGCGGCCGAAGCGCGCCAGCGTGGCCTCGACCAGCGCCTGGTTCTGCTCCTCGCTGCGCGCGTCGAACGGGAACGCGAGCGCGTGGTCCGCGCCGAGCTCGCTCACCACCTCGTCGATGCGCTCCTTCCCCACGTCGGCGACGGTCACGCGGCCGCCCTCGGCCACGACACCGCGGCACACCGCGCGGCCGATGCCGCCGGTGCCGCCGGTCACGATCACCACCTGTCCGTCGAGCCGTCCCATCGGTTCCGCCCTCCGTCCCGCGCCGACGCGGGAAAGCGCTGCTCAGGCCGCGCCGAACTGCTTGGCGAGGAAGTCGACGACGTCGCCGACCCGGATGTCCTCGACGTACTTGCCGTCCTCCATGAGGATGTCCTGGAAGGGGAGGTCACGCCGCCCGTAGTGCTCCTCGAGGGCGGTGACGAAGTGCACCACGTCGATCGACTCGAACGACAGGTCGCTCACCAGCCGGGTATCCGCGCCGAGCCCGGCGCCGAAGTCGACGTCCCAGTCGGCGGTCAGCTCGGTCAGGACCTTCACCACCTCGGCCAGGATGCCTTCACGGCTGGCCGTTCCACCTTGTGCCGTCATGTCACGTTCTCCTTCCGGATCCTCGGGCGTGGCCCCTCACCGCGCCCTGCTCCGGTTCAATCCGCTAGGTGTAACTCCGTGCGGCGCCCTGCGTCGTCCCCGCGCCGGCGGCGCCTCCCGCCGCTCAGGTCGCCGCCGGCGCGGTGGGCTTGGTCGCGGCCTTCCTGGCGCGCGACCGTCCGCCGCTGAACGGCTGCACCACCAGGTTCTCGCAGCAGGCGTCGGCCGGCAGCGCGAGGCAGAAGAGCACCGCCTCGGCGACCCTCTCGTCCGGCACCGGCGGCGCCGCGACGGTCTCCCCGCCCGCCGCGTCGAGCGCCACCGGCGCCAGGACGCACTGCACCCGCACGCCGAACGCGCGCACCTCCTCGACGAGCGCCTCCGTCATGCCGATCACGCCGGCGTGCGCCGCGCTGCCCAGTGAGTCTTGCGCGCGCCCCTTGCGTCCGCTCACGGCGGCCACGTTCACCAGCTCGCCACGGCGCTGGCCGGTGAGCGCCTTGAGCGCAGCGCGGTTCACGAAGAAGGCCCCGCGCAGCCCGGCGCCGACCGTCGCGTCGTAGCCGGCATCGTCCAGCTCGAGCAGGCCCGCGCCGCGCGCCGGGTGGACGCCCGCCGCGTGCACCACCGCGTCGAGCTTGCCGAAGCGCGCCGGCGCCGCCGCGACCAGCGCCGCGCACGCGTCCGCGTCGGCGAGATCGCAGACGTGGGTGGCGAAGCGCTCGCCGTCGAGACCGCTTCCCGCCGCGGCGAGTGCCTCGCCGTCGGCGTCCCCCGCGAGCACCGAGGCGCCGCGCTCGACCAGCAGCCGCGCCACCGCCCGTCCCACTCCGCGGGCGGCACCCGTGACGACGACGACCGAGCCTTGGAGATCCATCTCAGTGACCTTTCTGCTGGTAGGAGCCGGCGCTGACCGGCAACAGCACCGGCTGATCGAAGCGCACGTCCCATGGCCGCGCCAGGCAATCGACCACGAACTCCCCCACCGTGGCTGGCTTCAGCATCCCGCCGACCGTGAGCTGCGTGCCCTGCACCATCGGGGTGTCCACCATGTCGGGGAGCATGGTGATGACCCGGATCCCGTGCGGCTCGAGCTCCTCCGCGAGGGACTGCGAGAACGCGTTGAGGGCGTGCTTCGACGCGCAGTAGCTCGTCGCGTACGCGTAGCCGCGACGCGCCGCCGGGGCGGACGACACGTTGAGGATCTGCCCGCCGCCCTGCGCGGCCATGATGCGCGCCGCGAGCTGGCACGCCAGGAACGGTCCGCGGACGTTGGTGTCGACGACGTCGTCCCACTCCTCCGGGCTCAGGTGCATGAGCGCGATCGGCAGCCCCTTGCGCGACCGCGGGCTCGCGCCCAGCCCGGCGCTGGTGACGAGCAGGTCGACCGCGCCGAAGCGCGCGACGGCGCGCTCGAAGAGCGCCTCCATCGAGCTCCGGTCGCGGACGTCGCAGCCCGCGACCCCGAGGCCCTCCGGCACGCTCGCCGCCGCCTTCCCGACCCGCTCGGCGTCGCGCCCGGCCACCACCACGCGCACTCCGCGGCGGCCGAGCTCCTCGATGACGGCGAGCCCGATGCCGCTCGATCCGCCAGTCACGACGGCGACCTGGCCGGTGAGGTCGAGGCGATCGTCTCCTGCGCTCACGGTATTCCCCCGCGACGTGGCCCCGCCGGACGACGCGCGTGCGCGAAGGCATGCGCCGCGACGACCTCGCCGCCGCCCGGCAGCGCGCTCAGGACGTCCGCGCACTGGGCAGTCTCGAGCTGGAGCAAGAGCACCTTGGTCGAGAAGAACTGCCGGCTGTGGTGGTAGAACCGCTCCCAGCCCTCGCGGGTCACGTCGAGCACCTCGACGTCCGTGAAACCGGCGCCCGCGAGCTCGCGCGCGCCGCCCTCGAGCGCGGCCTCGCGGTCGGCGGCGGCGAGCAGCCCTTCCGCCTCGAGCTCGCCCGTCACGCGCCCACCCACCAGCTCCGTCGCTACCAGCTCGCCGCCGGGACGGAGCACCCGCAGCACCTCGCGCCAACCCGACACGCGTCGGCGCGCGCGGCTCGTCTCGACCCACAACACCGCGTCGAAGGCGCCGTCGGCGGCGGGTATCCGGCCGTCGGATTCGGGGACCAGCGCCGCGACACGCGCGCCCGGACGCGCCGCGGCGACGACCCGCTCGAGATCCTCGGGCCCCGAGCCCAGCACCAGCACGTGCTCGGCCGTGCCCGCCGCGGCGGGGTCGCGAGGCGAGAGCCGCCGCGCCATCTCGGAGACCATCGCCTCGGCGGCCTGGGCCGGCGTCGAGACGTCCTCGCGCCACGCACCCACGTTGCGCAGCCCGGGGCCGCCTCGCCTCCACAGCCCCGCGTGGCGCATCGTGGTGCCGGCGAAGTAGGCGTCGACCTCCGCCGCCAGCTCGAACGGCGGCGCGATCGCATCCGGGCCGATCCCGGCGAGCGAGCCGTGCGGGTCGCGGGCCCGCTCCGCCGACAGCACGGCGTCCTCGTCGCGCGCCGCGTGCTGGACGGGCGCGAGCAAGACGTCGAGGACGTGCTCGCCGCCCACCACGTCGGTCCCTTCGCCTCCCAGCACCATCCCACCCACGGCGGCCGCGATCCGCGCATCGGCTGCCTGGCTCGCCGCTAGGTCGTCGAACTCGTAGCTTCCCGCGAGCGCGATCTCCTCGGCGGCTGGATCACCCTCGCCGTGATGGTCGAGCGAGCCGTGCCAGATCTCGATGCCGCCGCGCGGGTTGTCCTCGTAGCGCCAGCCGTTCGGGCCCTTGACCGCGACCTCGGGACCGAACGGATTGGCGGTGCCGACGAACAGGCCGCGGGGAGTCGAGAGGATGGCCCGGATGCCGTAGTTGTACGGGTTGCCGAAGCCGTTCTTGGTGACCGGCGTCCAGTGGTCGCCATCGGTGGTGCGCCACAACTCGGTGCCGCCCTTGAACTCGAGGAAGCGCTCGAGCGTGACCGGGTCGATGAGCCGGCGCACCCGGTCGTCCCAGGCGTTGCGGTCCGCGTACGGCAGGAACGACGACACGTCGAAGGTGCCGGCGTAGAGCGCGCCGTCATGGGCGCGCATGCGCCACAGGTAGCCGGCGAAGAAGTTGTCGAAGCCGGGGCCGAGACCGCTCGACGGCGACTGGAAGCCGAAGCGGGTCTGGCGCGGCTCGCCCACCACCACCTGGAAGGTGTCGTCGGGCCACACCCGCACGATCTCGCACGCCGCGCGGCCGACGTTGTTGATGCGGTCGTGGCCGCCGTTCTGGATGCCGGTGCCGACGTAGAGGGCGCCGTTGAACTCGGCGAAGCACAGCACCATCTCGTTGTGCGGGCCGCGATCGAAGCCCAGGTCGGCGACCTTGGTCCAGCGGTGCGGCGGACGGCCCTCGCCGTCGGTCTTCCAGAGTTGAGCGCCGTGGCGGACGTTGATGGTGCCCGCGTAGAGGAAGCCGTTGGCGGCGCCGAGGTCGAAGATGCCGCGGTTCGTGGGGTCACCGAAGAACGGTGGGTTCGAGATCTGCCAGGTGCCCCGCAGCGGGTCGTCCGTGCACAGCACCGAGGTGTTGAAGGCCTCGTTGCACAGGCCGCCGCGCGAGCCCGACGGGGTGATGAAGAGCTGTCCCTTGAACGGCACCACGCCCCGATACGAGACCACGTTCGGGTCCTCGAGGCCGAGCCCCGGCTGGCTAACCTGCTCGAAGGTCTCGCCGTCCTCGCAGCGCAGCAGCACCGGCCCCTGCCCGTACGAGCCGCACGACGGGATCGTGTAGATCACGGGCCGGGTGTCGCTCTTGCCCTGGAACACACCCATGTTGCGGAAGCCGTACGCGACCGGCACCGGCTTACCGTTGGTGCCGATCGTCATCGGGCTCTTGTAGACGCGCTTCCAGGTGTCGGCGTCGAGGTCGTAGCGCCACACCTCGCCGGCGAGGTCGAGGTCGAACACCGACTCCGGCATCTTCACCGGCCACACCTCGGTCGGCACCGAGTACGGAAAGCGCGCCTTCATGAGCACCAGCATGTGGCGGTTGGTGCCCACGTAGACGTGGTTCTGGAACCACGTGCAGCCCCACGCGTAGGAGTTCCGCCCGTCGCCGAAGCCACGCTTGGCGACGCAGCGGAAGTGCCCGGCGCTGAGGCCGAGCGGCCGTGGCGCCGTGGCGCTCGGGGCCGCCGAGCCGCGGGCCGCGGGGGAGAAAACCAGGCTCACCAGGCGCTCGCGTGAGGGAGGGGCCGCCGCGGGACCTCCGCGGCGGCCGGGGAAACGATCACTCCACGTAGCCGAGGCCGCGCAGGCGCTCCATGATCGCGGCCTCCTCGTCGTCGTCGAGGCTGGCCTCCTCCGCGGCGGGCGCGGCCGGCGACGCCGCCGGCACCGCGGCCGTGGCGGCCGCCGCGCCCTGCGCCTTGCGAGGCGGATCGCTCGACAGGTAGTCGGGCTCGTAGAAGGCCGCCGGGAACTGGCCCTCGTAGTCGGCCGGGATCTCGAGGCCGAGGCTGTGAAGCAGGAGCTGCGGCACCTCGATGATGTCGCGGGCCTCGACCTCCTTGCCCTCGACGATCCCCGGACCACGGGCGAGCAGGACGCCGTGCGGGTGGTGGGTGCCGGCCGGCTCCTCGCGCGGCACCACCACCGACTTGCCGTTCAGGATCGAGATCAGGCCGTGGTCGCGGAGCGTGAGCGTCAGGTCGGGGGCGCGCTCGGTGAACGGGCCGGGCCACCAGTCCTCGCGCTTCTTGATCTCCGAGACCACCAGGCCGCCATCCGGTCCCTTGAGCTTGTAGAGCTTCTCGATCAGCTCGTCGCGGACCTTGTCCGCCTCCTCCGCGCTCAGGTGCTGGCGGTTGATGTAGATGCCGTTGCAGCTCGGCGTCATCGCGAACGCCTTGGTCTTCTTGAGGTCGATCGCGCTCACCAGGTTGGGGAGCTTGTCGACGAACACCGCCTCCTTGGCGTCCTCGGCGACCTCGCCGCGCCACGTCAGGTAGCCCTCGTCGGCGAGGAACTTGTTCACGTAGACGATCTCGGTGGTGACCGTGAAGCCGTGGTCGGAGGCGATGAAGATCCGCGCCCACTTGCCGGCGGCCTTCACCACAGCGCCGAGGAAGTCGTCGACCTGCTTGAAGTAGGTCTTGCAGCGCTCGATGACCCTCTTCTCCCAGTCGAGCGGCTTGTCGGGGATGGTCGACGGGTCCATGTACCGGTAGGCCAGATGCTGGATCTTGTCGACGCCGTCGAACACGATCGCGGTCAGGTCGCTCGGCTCGCTCCGCATCAGGTGGTCGAGGATCCCGTACCACGCCTTCTCGCGGCGGATGTGGAGGTCGATCCACTCCACCCATTGGTCCGGGTCGAGCTTCTGCAGGCCCATCTTCTCGATGTTGGTGTCGAGGCCGAGCACGTTCACGTCGAAGCCCTCGACGTGCTGGAGCTTGGCGAACAGGTCCGACGGGTGGCTCGAGCGCCGGAGGTGCTTGGGCGGGACGAAGCCCGGCATCACGTGGCCGTTGATCTTGGGCGGCGGCGCGGTGCCGAAGAAGTTGAGCACCGTGACGCGCTTGCCGCGGTCGGAGACGTATTGCCAGATCGTCTCGACGGCGATCGTGCGGTAGTCGTTCACGCGGAAGTAGACGCCGTCCTGGGTCGGCTCGTAGCGCAGGAAATCGTGCATGCCGTGGTTGCCGGCGCTGCGCCCCGTGGCGAGCGTGGTCCAGGCCTGCGGCGTGATCGGCAGCGGCGTCGAGCGCAGCCGGCACGACGTCGCCTCGTCGCGGAACTTCTTGAAGTTGGGCATGACGCCCTGGGCGACCATGTGATCGAGCACCGTGTAGGTCGCGCCGTCGAGTCCGAACAGGATGGTTTTCATGGTCCTTTCCTCGGGCCTCCCCGCAGCCGCACGGCTCCGGGTCGCCGCAGGCGGTTCACGCCGACGACGCCTCGCTGGTGAGTAGGCACATCGTGATCGAATGGTTTCTGGACGAGGTGATCCGCCGGTAGGTGTGGATGCGGCGGCGAGCCCACGCCGGGAACGCCCCCGCCATGGCGCCGCGGAGCTCGACGGAGATGCGGCCCTGGCCGCCGTCGGCGGCCACGACCTCCACGGCCCGCGGGCCGCCCTGCACGCCACGACCGAGCGCCTTGCCGGCCGCTTCCTTGGCGCACCAGGCGGCGAGCAGCCACGCGTCCTGCGGCTCACCGGTGGCACGCGCGGCGTTTAGCAGCAGCACGCGCTCCGACGGGTTGAAGGCGTCGTTGACGAGGCCGACGTCCATCGTGCCGATCGGCTCGACGTCGATGCCGACGCCGGCGAAGCGGCCGGGATCGCCCGCCACCGCGACCGCGGCGAAGCCGGTGTGGGCGAGGCTCACGAGCGGCAGCGTCGCGCCGGGCAGCACCGGCCGCGGCGCGCCGTGGGCGTCGTTGACGATCTCGACGTCGGCCATGCACACGTCGAGCCCCGCGAAGCGCCGCACCGCGTCCTTGGCCACCACCCGCCCGAAAAGCCATCCGGCGGTCAGCACCGGCGGGCGTTTGATCGACTCGAAGGTCTTGCGCTCCGCGCGGCTCAGGATCATGTGCGCGAGCGCCCGCTGCCACAGGTGCTTGACCACGATCGGGCTGCCCACCGAGCCGATCTCGCACACCTGGACGCTCTCGAGACCGGGCACGCCGGCGAACAGCGCGGTGATGTCGCGGGTCATGACCGGCTGACGCGGCGCCGAGCCGTAGTGATAGAGCCCGGTCGGGAGCTGCACGGTCTCGTCCGAGCGGCCGACGACGCGCATCACCACGCGCCCGCGCGGGTCGCGGAGCTCGACGTCCGACAGCACCTTGCTGCCCTCGCGCACCACGGTCGAGACGGTGGAGAGCGGCTCCCGCGATCCGGTGAGGTCGGCCCACTCCACGCGCCGATAGCCGTTGGGGAAGATCAGCGTGATGGTGGGATCGTCGTCGCGCCACGGACCGAGGATCTCGAGCCCGGGCACGTGACCCGCCGTGTCGATGAGCGCGGCGGGGATCGCGGGCGTCCCGGGCGCCTCGGGCAGGAACAGCAGGTCGGGATCGGGCTGCACCAGCGTGGCGGCCACGCCGTTCGAGTCGGAGCGCTCCGCGGTGGCGATCCCCGCGAACGCCGGACCGTGGAACAGCATCCGCCCGTACATCTGCTCGGGCGGGATGCGCGCGGCTGCCCGCGCCCGATCGGGGACGACCGCCGCGCCAAGGTCGGGCGCCGCGTCGGTCAGCTCGACGACCGCCTCGACGATCGTGCCGCCCGAGCCGATCCCGTCCGCCTCGAACACGCGGCCACGGGCGGTACGCGGCCCCTCGCTCACCACCTCGACGCGGATGATGCGCTCCGGTGGATCGAACACCAGCCAGCCCGAGGTCTTCACGTCCGAGAGCGCGAACGTCTTGAGGCCCGGATGGAGGAGCAGCGCCGCCTCGGCGATCACCTCCTCGGACATCGCGAGCGCCATGATCGGCAGCCCGCGCAGCGACGGGTCGCGGACCGAGAGCTCGCGCCCGAAGAACGTGTGGTCGATCAGGAAACCGAGGCGGTCCGAGTCGAGCTCGCACTCGACGACGATGCGCTTGCCCGCCTCGTGCTCGACCACGCGCGTGACGAGCGGCGCCGGTCCGGCGCGGCGCGCCACGGCAGCGGGCGCCGCCGGAGCAGGCGCGGCCGGGGCACCCATCGTGCCACGCCGTGGCCCGACGGTGGGCGCCGTCACCGGTCTCGACAGCGCGGCGCCCTGGCCGTGGCCGATGGCGGTCCGCATCACCCGCTCCTGGGTGTCGAGGAAGAGCCGCATCGTCGACTGGTAGTCGGCGAGGGCGCGGCGACGCGCGCTGACCGGTGCGTCCGTCGCCGCCGATGCCCCGGACACGAACGTCTGCGCGGGCGGTGCCTCGTGCGACGGCGCCGGCCGCGCCGCCGATCGCGACGCCGCCACCGGCGTGGCGCTCACCAGCAGCGCCGATGCACCGGGGCGCATCAGCCCGCGCACCAGCGGCCGCGGGCTGGCGGCCGCCTCGCCATGGCTGTTCGGGCGGCCGTTGCCGTTCGCGGGACCGACCGAGGCGGCGGATCGCCTCGTCGCCGCCGACGCGCGCGCATCCGCGTGCCCCGGGCTCGAGACCCGGCTCATCCGCTGCTGCGCACGCGCCACCACATCGTCGGAGAGCTTGAGCTCGGGGAGCGCGAACTTGAGCGGCGGGTCCGCCGGAAGCTGATGCACCGCCGCGAGCAGCTCGAGCTCCGCGGGCGACCGGCTCTCCGTGAGGGCCTCGAGGCGCACGTCGACGCCGTGCGCGGCCAGCATCCCGATCGCGCGGCAGAGCTGTTCGACGCCGTTCTTGCGGCGGGCGTCGAGCGCCACCGCCACGTGCGGCCGGCTGCCGAGCGTGTCCGAGACGAAGTTCGTGAGGTTGCCGCGCGGACCGACCTCCACGAACAACCGCACGCCGTCGCCGTGCATGGCCTCGACGGTCTCGCGGAACCGGACCTTGGAGTACCACTGCCGCACCGCGAGCTCGCGGACGGCCTCGGTCTCGGTCGGGAACTTGCCGGCCGTGGCGCACGACCACAGTTCGATCCTGGGACGCGCGACGCCCATCGTCGCGTAGTACTCGGCGAGGATCGGGCACGCCGGACGGAAACCCTCGGTGTGGTACGCGCGACCCCACGGCAGTCGTTCGCACAGGCCACCCTTGCCGCGTAGGCCATCGAGCGCTTGCTGGGTGGCCTCCTCGTCGCCGGACACCACCAGCTGGCTCGGGCAGTTGTCCATCGCCACGACGAGCCGCCCCGCGGAGCGCTCGAGGACCTCGTGGACGGCGACCGGGTCGGCGCCTCCCACGGAGGTCAACACGGCGCTCTTGGCGAGGCCGGCGCCCGCGATGCGCGTCGCCACGTCGGCGCCGTACGCGATCGCGCGGATGCGCGCGTCCTCGTCGCCGCTCGCGTAGGCACCCGCCGCCTCGAGCGCCATGAACTCGCCGCTCGAGTGACCGACGATGGCGTCGACGGGAACGGCGAGGCGCTCGAGCAACGCCATCAGCGCCCGTTCGGCCGCGATCACGGTGCCCACCGCGCCCTCGAGGCCGAGCAGCGCCGCCTCGGCCTGCTGCTCCTCGCCGGGCAGCGGGAAGACCAGCGGGCTGACCGGCTTGCCGCCGGGGCGGCTCGCGAAGCCCGCGTCGGTGCGATCGAACTCGCGGCGCACCTCCGGGAAATGGCGCGCCAGGTCGGCGAGCATGTTGACGTACTGCGCGCCCTCGCCGGGGAAGATCCACGCCACGCGGCCCTCGCGCGCGAGCGGGCT